>NZ_JAVKBY010000183.1:0-6857 GCF_040222985.1 Coleofasciculus sp. F4-SAH-05 | reverse complement strand
GATGCCCACACGACAAATCCCGAACTAACACCTGACCCTGAAACTAACGGGCAAGATGCCCACACGACAGATCCCGAACTAACACCAGACCCTGATACTAACGGTCACGATGCCCTCACGACAAAACCCGAAATAACACCTGACCCTGCAACTCCCGGGCAAGATGCCCTCACGACAAATCCCGAACTAACACCTGACCCTGAAACTAACGGGCAAGATGCCCGCACTCCTGAAGAAATTGAACGAGAACGCCAAGCTTTTTCCCAACTCGCCAACCTGCACAAACACCCCGGCTGCTTGGACTTTTGCCTCAAATCCATTCCGATTACCCCCTGGCCACACCAAATAAAAATACTCCGTCAAGTTGCCCAGCAGTTCCCCCGCAGTTTCCTCATTGCTGATGAAGTTGGACTGGGAAAGACAATTGAAACAGGTTTAATTCTGCGTTACTTGCTAGTCAGCCAAAAAGTGAAGCGCGTCTTAATCCTCGCCCCTGCCAGTGTGCAACCCCAGTGGCAGGAAGAACTGCGAGAAAAGTTTAACCTTCACTTCTGGAGTTACGCACAAGGGGGATTAACTGACCCCTATGGAAGCAGTGTATTCCCAAGCAAAAACGAAGGTAGTGGGAGCATCTTGCTCCCTGGAACCACAAGCGGGGAAATTACACCCAACCGGGAGACTATTCCCAACCGGGAAACTATACCTAGCGGGCAAGATGCCCGCACTACCAACCCCTGGAATACCAAAGATTTAGTTCTCGCCTCTAGTCATTTGGTGCGCCGTACTGAAAGAATGCAGGAACTTTTAGAGGCTGAAGTTTGGGATTTGGTGGTGTTAGATGAAGCCCACCATGCACGGCGCAAAAGCCCTCAAGCGCGTAAGGATAACCCAAATCGGCTGCTGGAGTTAATGGGGCAACTCAAAGAAAAGACACGCGCTTTAGTGCTGCTATCTGCTACCCCAATGCAGATTGACCCAATTGAAGTCTTTGACTTACTCTCCCTCGTAGGGCTTCAGGGGTATTGGTCTTATGGCGATAACTTCTGTAGTTATTTTTCGACTTTACCAGAACCACCAGACCGCTTCATCCTGGAATTCTGGCAGCAGATGTCGGTAGATTATTTTAAACGTGGCGGTAAGTCCTGTTCTCGTTTACAGCAGTACTTGGAGAAACGGGATCGTTTCATCACTTACAAACTGCAAAATGTCTGGAAAGATGGGCAAAAAATAGTAAATCCCAGACAATATCTAGCTGACGAACCCTTTATCGCCACATCTAGACAGTACCTCACCGTCAATACTCCCCTCAAAGATTTAATGTTCCGCCACACCCGCGATACTCTACGGCAATACTATCGCTTGGGTTTGCTAGACCGAGATATTCCCCAGCGGGATGTGCGAGACAACGCCATTACCCTAGAACCGAACCGGGAAGTTCCTCTCTATCGCGCTATCAGCGAATATGTGCGTTCCTTCTATCGCCTCGCCCAAAAGCAGGAACGGAAAGCGTTAGGCTTTTTGATGACGCTGTACCGCAAGCGATTAACTAGCTCATTCTATGCCATTCGCGAATCCTTGCAACGCCGCTTAGATTCTCTGCAGGAAGGGGCGGGTAGTAGTGTTACCAGCGATGATTTGAGTGATATTGACGAGGCAGATGATGCCGTAATTACTGGTTTGGAATCATTTTTAGAACCCGTAGACCCTAGAGAAATTGAATATCTCGAAGACTTGCTGCGTCAGTTTGAAAATACGGGGGAAGATAGCAAATTATCTCATTTAATTGACACCCTGCGCCGGGAATTGATTGAGCGAGAAAGTGCAATTATTTTCACTCAGTATACCGACACGATGGACTATCTGCGGGAGTCACTGCGGCAGCTTTATGGAAGTCAGGTGGCCTGTTACTCCGGACGTGGGGGAGAGTTGTACCGGGGAAACGACTGGTGCATTTTGCCCAAAGAACTCATCAAACGCCAGTTCCGAGAAGGTGAGATTAAAATTTTACTGTGTACGGAATCGGCATCTGAGGGCTTGAATCTGCAAACTTGTGGGGTGTTAATCAATTATGATCTGCCCTGGAACCCGATGCGAGTTGAGCAAAGAATTGGACGTTTAGACCGAATTGGACAGATTTATCCCACAGTTAAGATTCACAACTTCTATTATGATGGCACAGTAGAGGCGAAGGTATATCGAAAATTGCGCGATCGCATCAATGCTTTTGCTACAGTTGTCGGCAACCTGCAACCGATTCTAGCTCAAGTTCCCACGTTTATCGAGCAAGCTGTGATGAGTGCTGATCCCGAAGAAGAAGATGTGTTGATGTCAGAATTTGAGCAGGTACTCAACACCCCACCCCTGCGTCCGGCTTTAGAAGACATGATCGCCATGGATGTTGAGGCTGACTTACACGACATCCGCCAACCCATCCCCCCAACACCTGTTACACCAGAAACCATTGAACAGTTATTCACCACTTCAGCCCGTCTCAAGTCCGATGGTGTAGAGTTTGAACCCTTACGCGATCGCATCTGGCAGCTTACCTATCAAGGGCAGCGGTACAATGTTACTTTTTATCCCGAAGTCTTCGATGAAATGCCTTCCCTGCGGCTGATGAGCTTTGGGGAGCCATTATTTGAACAGTTGCTCAACACCCCTGTAACTGTGACTTGTGCGATCGCGCCTTAAGCTATTCGGCATTTAAACTTTATTTCCACCAACCTACTTACTTACAAATGAGGGAATAACTTCAAAAAAGATTGCCGATAAAAATTTAAAACTCGTTGAGTATAAGCCGCCGTTGAACCCTGATTATATTGCTGGGGATCACCCGTCATCCACCAAGCCGCAGCCCGCTGTACCGCCACTGTCTCATTATTACCACTCGCCTCATACTGTTTATTAAGCACATCTCCCATCACGCAAACTAAAATAGTACGGGCAGTCACCGGACTCGCGGCAAAATCGGCGGGTGTTAGTTCCTCTCCAATACATTGATTGGACCAACGGGGAATATTTTCTGGTTTAATTTGCCAGTCACTGTAAAGTCCATCATTTTCTATTCCCGTTTGCGGTGCTGCCCGTCGTAGTGCTTCCACTAAAGCGGCGACTTTAGTATCAGAAATCGGGTTATTAGCTGAGGAACGGGCGGCGGCTTGAGGTTGAGAGGCGGCTGACGATTGAGGTTCTGTAGGTTGCGAAGACGATGCTGGTTTTGCCGCAGAGGGAGTAGGGGTGGGTTGGGCGGGAGTCGCCTGGTTTTGCGCTTGGGGATTACGGCGTTGCTGTTGGTAATTTTTCAGAACATTCTGAATGTAAGTGTAGGTGTAAGAGTTTCGAGGAACGCTATTATATTGACTCCCATCCCCAGTCATCCACCAAGCGGCTGCTCGTTGTATTGCCACGGACTCATTATTATTACTGGCGCGATACTGCTCATTCAACACATCCCGCATCACGCACACCAAGATAGTCCGCGCCGTAACCGGACTGGCTTCAAAATCAGCAGGTGACAGTTCTCGTCCAATACATTGCTTTGACCATCGGGGAATGTTACCCGGTTTAATTTGCCAGTCACTATAGAGTCCATCATCTGCCCTTCCCGTTTGCGGTGCGGCTAGTCGCAAAGCTTCCACCAGCGCTGAGACTTGAGCATCAGAGACTTGAGCGTATACCGGGGAACTCCAGAGTCCCAGAGAAAGTAACGCGGTACTGAGTAGGACTCGTTGAACTGGTTTGATGAATTGGAAACCCATTGGCGATAACCCTTGTTTAGCTTTTGTAGAAACAATTCATGAATTACCCCTACCAATGGTAGTTTAACGATAACGATGAGGAATTTAAGTCGATAATTGGATTGCTGGCTCAGTGTTCTAGAGGAGCAGAGGAGAGAATTGACTCGGTTTTTTGTATTCTGAGACACATTGAATCAAAAAATCCTGCTTCTGCTAAAGCGCTAATCTTATACTTAGAGACACCCAGACAGCCCGGTTGAAGGAGTAAAGCCATGAATAATCCATTTGACAAATATAGATATCAGATCAATCCCAATATATTCGGGATACTGAGAAACCTGATGATGATGACGACAGGCGCTACGGTGGTTGTCGCCCTGATTTTTGGCATTGGGTTATGGCGAACTGGGTCTCGTTTTTTAGGGCAAGTGACTAGCTTGTTCAGCACCCCTCAACCCGCACCCGAAGTTGATGTGCGCTCCTTGATTGTCCAGCAAGTGCGGGAGGTTAGCGATTTGACTACGGCTGTTTTTACGATGGAGGCGGTAGTTCCGACTCGTCAAGCTCGGACTTTGGCAGGGTATCCGATCGCGGAAACCACACTCCTTTATATTGCTTATGGTGAGGTGCGGGCTGGTGTCGATTTGGCAGAACTTAAACCAGAAAATGTGCAAACTGTCAATGATACGCTTCAACTTCAATTACCACCCCCCAAAATTTTAGATAGCAAAATTGACGTGAATCGGTCTCAGGTGTATGACTACGATCGCGGATTCTTAGGATTAGGACCTGATACAGCACCCCAGTTGCAGATGTTGGCGCAACAAGAGACATTGAAGAAAATTGTCTTCAATGCCTGTGAGCAAGGGGTCTTAAAAAAAGCCAACGAACGCGCCGAACTGGTTGTGGGTCAGTTGTTGACGACAGCCGGATATAAACAGGTAGAGGTGAATACTCAATCCCCTGTACCTGGCACTTGTCAGTCGGCGGCGTTAACCTCTCAGCCTGCTAATTGATGGATGTTCCCTGTTCCCTGTTCTTAGACGAATGACAAATGACGAATTCTTTGTCCCAGAAGTCCCTCAAGAGGATTACGCTGGAATCAGAAGACTTGTAGAGATACCAATGAAGATGGGTAGAGGTAGTAGAAAACGTTACCGCAAGGATGATTCACCAATCCAGTCCAGGCAACATCAGTCTACGCCATGTCATCAATTGGCTAATGGGAGTAAATCCTGGTTTTTGCATCAGGTTCCCAGTCGAATTCAAGAGGACGTAATTTGACGATGACTTACTGTCTGGGCATTATTAACCGTTTTGGTATAGTCTTAGCGGCGGACTCTCGCACCAATGCCGGGGTAGACTATATTTCTACTTACAATAAGCTTTTTGATTTTTCCCTGCCAGGAGAGCGAGCGATTGTTATATGTACATCGGGAAACCTGTCGATTACCCAAGGGGTAATCAATCAGTTGCATCGGGATCTACATAGTCAGGAAGAACTGAATATCCACTCCCTCCCGAATATGTATGAGGTGACTCGTTACGTTGGCAGCAAACTGCGACAAATTCAAGATCAAGACCGTCCTTGGTTAGAACGCGATCGCATTGATTTTCACTGTAGCTTGCTAGTCGGGGGTCAAATTCGTGGCGAAGCACCACAACTCTATCTGATTTACACCCAAGGGAATTTTATTCAAGCCACGCTGGAAACGCCGTTTTTGCAAATTGGCGAAACCAAGTATGGCAAACCCATTCTCGACCGAACTCTCACTTATGATATGCCCCTAGAGGCTGTTGCCAAGTGCGCTTTGCTGTCTATCGATTCAACCATGAAATCGAATATTTCAGTCGGACCCCCAATTAACTTGGTCATGTATGAAGCTGGCACATTTATGGCTCGCCAGAAACTGCAACTGCGCTTAGGTGATCCCTATCTGGCAAAGATTCGCAAATTGTGGGAAGATTCGTTACGACGGGCATTTGAATCCATGCCAAATATTGAATGGCAGCATCCTCCAGTAGAAGATAATCAACAAGAAGATATTCTGATTGATTAAATTCCCTATTCCCCATTCCCTATTCCTTGACAAATGACGAATGACACAGGACAAATAACAAACCGATATTGGATTGGAGCGATCGCGGTTTTGGGAATGCTGGAGACAGCATTCCTCACTGTGGTTGAATGGTTGGGAAAAGCGGCGGAGATTTGTCCCACTCATGGCTGTCAAGCGGTGCTAGAAAGTCCTTATGCCCAGGTTTTTGGACTCCCTCTCCCCCTATTGGGGTTTCTTGCCTACACCACGTTGGCAGGGGTTACTCTAGCACCTTTAGCTCTTAAATCCTTGTCATCTGAGTGGGTGGAATCCAGTTGGCTAGTCATGCTGGCAATTACCACCTGTATGCTGGTGAGTAGCAGCTATCTGATGGTGGTGATGCTGTTTGTCGTCAAGGGAATTTGTCCCTACTGCATCACCTCGGCGCTGTTGTCCTTAACCCTATTCCTGTGGACGGCGATCGGTTATGATTGGCAAGATATTGGACAAGTCACGCTGACAGGATTGGCGGTTGGTTTGGTCACATTCACGGGGATAGTGGGAGTCTATACTCATGTTCCTAGCGCTAGCGCTACGACAGGAGAATCCGGTCCACCCATTACCCATATCTCCGGTGCGGCTGAACTCGCGTTGGCACGTCATTTGACCACTGTAGGAGCAAGAATGTATGGTTCATTTACTTGCCCTCATTGTCACGAACAAAAACAACTTTTTGGTCAAGCCGCCTTTAATCAAATTGATTATATTGAATGCCATCCGCTTGGCAGGAATGCCCAGCCTGAACGCTGTCAATCCGCCAATATTAAAGGGGTTCCTACCTGGGAAATTCAGGGACAGTTTTATTCTGGGGTGCAACCCTTAGAACGATTAGCAGATATTTCGGGGTATCAGGGTTCAGAGGCGTTTAAGTATGAGTTTCCTTATAGAAACGCCGTAAAACCCACATCCTTTTAGGTGTGGGATATAAGGCGGGTCATCGGAGGTACGGAGATGACCAAACTATCTGGTCTTCTGATTTTCAATGTAACGCTTAACCGTCTCACTACTGACATTTCCCGCC
>NZ_JAVKBY010000178.1:0-41180 GCF_040222985.1 Coleofasciculus sp. F4-SAH-05 | reverse complement strand
GCGACCCGATACCATTAAAGGTTAGGTGATGTTGATTGAATCCGGCTCTTCGCCCCTACCATTGTTTTTATGTATACGATGTCAGATCATTACCAATACCTGACGGAGGGCGACCCGATACCATTAAGGGTTGGGTAATGTTAATTTAATCGGGCGGGTCGCCCCTACCGTAGTTTAAAGGTATCTGGTGTCTGATTTATCCCCATACCGGGATACCATAAGAGGGGCAATGTGGAATCAAAATTGTGTCGTCGAGTTGATAGAGTAGATCGAGTTCAGGTTGTACAAATTAGATGTACCCAAGCTAAGCGGCGGTGGTTATCACTCTAACCTTGGTGGGACGGTTTATGGAAAACCGGGCTAAAGGGGAAACCTCAGAAGCCATTCGCAAGTTGATGGGGTTGCAGGCGAAAACGGCGCGAGTAGTGCGGGATGGTGCAGAGATAGATATTCCGATTGCCGAGGTTGTGGTAGGCGATGTGATCATCGTCCGCCCTGGGGAAAAAATCCCCGTGGATGGTGAGGTAATTGCTGGTACATCCGCCGTGGATGAGTCAATGATTACGGGTGAGAGCATCCCGATTAGTAAAGAACCCGGCGATGATGTAATTGGCGCCACGATTAATAAAACGGGTAGCTTCCGGTTTCGCGCCACACGAGTGGGGAAAGACACCGCCTTAGCGCAAATTGTCCAACTGGTACAGCAAGCTCAAGGCTCAAAAGCACCGATTCAAAAGCTAGCCGATCAAGTGACGGGATGGTTTGTCCCTGGGGTGATTGGAATTGCGATCGCCACCTTCACCATCTGGTTTGATCTGATGGGTAATCTTACCTTAGCCATGATTACGATGGTCGGTGTCCTGATTATCGCTTGTCCCTGTGCTTTAGGGTTAGCGACTCCTACATCCGTTACTGTTGGCATTGGTAAGGGGGCAGAAAACGGTATTTTGATTAAAGGGGCAGATAGTCTAGAACTTGCCCTAAAAATTCAGACGATTGTTCTGGATAAAACAGGTACGATTACCGAAGGCAAACCCGGTGTCACCGACTTTGTTACGGTGCGAGGCACAGCCAATCACAATGAAATCAATCTACTGCAACTAGCTGGAGCCATTGAACGTAATTCCGAACACCCCTTAGCAGAAGCCGTTGTTCAGTACGCTCAATCCCAAACGGGGGAAATGTCGCTCCCAGAAACCGAAAACTTTGAAGCTGTGGCGGGAAGTGGGGTTCAAGGGGTTGTTAATCGCCGATTGGTGCAAATTGGCACTCAGCGCTGGATGGATGAGTTGGGGATTGAGACATTACCCCTTCAGGCGCAAAAAGTGGCTGAATCTCTTCTTTGCCTTTGCTTATAACGCCGCCGGTATTCCCATCGCCGCTGGTATTTTATTTCCATTCTTTGGTTGGTTACTTAGCCCCGTTATTGCTGGAGCGGCTATGGCATTTAGTTCAGTCTCCGTTGTAACGAATGCCTTGCGCTTGCGTAAATTTCAGACCCAAATGAGTTAAGAACCAGCCACTTTAAAGAGGTGAAAGATGATGAAAACGAAACCTAAACTATTGAACCATGTAATCAATCTGGGATTATTCATGGCAATGGCGTCAGCAGCCACCGCCACCGAAATGGAAATGCCCGCTAACCCGACGCAACAATTCCGTCGCATCGAACAACCTTTAGGTCTAAAAGTTGGTGTCACTCTAGGGGGAATCGCCTTAATTGGTGCAGAACTGTGGTGGTTTTTGGGTAAAAAACGGAAAGTGCAGCAAGCTACTATCCAAGGGGATATTCAGGAACTTACGGTTACTGTCGATGGGGGTTATCAACCTGACTACATTGTTGTCCAAGCGGGTCAACCTGTGCGACTTAACTTCTTCCGCCAAGATGCGAATAGTTGCTTAGAAGAAGTCCTGTTTCCTGATTTTGGAATTGCTGCCAAATTACCGCTACATCAAACCACTCCCCTAGAATTTACTCCCCCAAAGTCTGGTGAATATGAATTTACCTGTGGGATGAGAATGTATCGGGGAATTGTAGCCGCTTCATCGGAATCCAGTAATGATTCCGATAGCTCTAGACATCAACCACAAGCCACAGAAACTACGGCAGAGTTAGCGCCTGAACCGCCAACTTTAGCTGAATCGGTTCCGGTTGTTGATGGAGTTCAAGAGGTAACGATTACTGTTGAAGGAGGATATAAACCAGCGCGAATTGCGGTTCAAGTTGGTAAACCCGTGCGACTGAACTTTTTCCGCAAAGACCAAAGTGAATGCTTGAGCCAAGTTGTATTACCTGACTTTGGCATTACCGCCGATTTACCGCTCAACGAAACAACAACGGTTGAATTTACGCCCCAAGATGTCGGGGAATATCCATTTACCTGTGGCATGAACATGGTTCGGGGTGTGGTGGATGTACAAGACTCTATTTCTAGTAATTAATTCGTCGAAATGAGGTAGAACAATGAACAATAAATCTTTGCTTTACGGCTTTCTTAGTTTAGCAACCATCGGTACAATTACCGGGTTAGCGATGACCAACCAGAGCCAAGCTGAAGTCCAAATAACCGGAAAAAATTCTCCGGCTCAAATCCAAGGAAAGCTGTCAGGACACAATAATCATCATCTGAAACAATCTGGAAATGCTGCGACTCCTGGTATGGAAATGATGAATCATCACCAAGGCGAACAGCACTTTATCCAAATGATGATTCATCATTATCAAATGACTGAGGACATGGCAAACCTGGCGTTGGATAAGGCTCAGCGTCCTGAAATTCAACGATTTGCCCAAACTGTCAAGACAGAACAAAACCGAAAAATTGAGCAACTGAAAGCTTGGTATAAACAGTGGTATGGTACCGAAGTACCTGCGGTATCACAGATGAGGATGCATCCTGGCGGTAATCAAAATATGCCCATGAATTCAGGTACAGGTATGCATCCTGGTGGTAATCAAAATATGCCCATGCATCAAGGGATGAACATGATGAGCATGATGAATAAAATGGGCAATATGAACATGATGGCTGTAGATTTAGACGCCCTAAAAAATGCTCCTGACTTTGACAAAGCCTTCATGGAGCAGATGATTCCCCATCAGAAAATGGCAGTAATGATGGCTGGGATGGTACTGGATAGCAACCGCCCTGAAGTTCGCAATCTGGCACAATCCATTCTCCAGGAAGAGAGTGCTGAAATTGAACAGATGCGGCAATGGTATCAGACTTGGTATCAATAGTTTCACCTCTGGCTTGATGCAATTCAAGCCAGAATTGATCCTTTGTATTCAATGACAATTTCCTGACTAATACCAAGTTGCAGTCTAAGGTAGAATCTGTCATGATGAGTGGTTCGTAGTGAGGGCTTTAGCCCTCTCCAGCTAGGCGTTAGAGAACTAAAGTTCTCACTACAAACCTGATAACGTGGTAGTGCAGCGCCGACTCAAACTGTTACCTATAAAACCTGTTGAACTTGAGACAATTTTTTTAGCGTTTCATTGAAGCGCTGTAATAGCTAGGTAAGCTGTCCTTTCTCTCGTTTATTGTTTAGATCGCCTAGAAGCAGACCGACCTGTTTGAAACCACATGATCAATCCCGTAACCCCTAAAAACAAAAGACCTAGAGCGTTTAAAAATACATATACACTCTCTAAATTGATGCTGCCAAATTTACCACGATGTAGGGCTAATAACCACAGAAAATCTGTTTCTTTGCCATTGAGGACAGCAACTTGAAAGAGCAAACCTGTGGTTAGCGTCAGCAGCAGGGGAAAAAGCATAATTGGCGCGAGAGCGCGATGTAGTTGGCGCGTGTAGCGTTTGATTAAAACAGACATATCAGTTCTATCACCTCCGCTGTTTCAAGAAAAATAGCCCCAAGGGAGTACCAATTAACAAGACAAAAATTGACTCTCCCAGTCCTGTGGGCATGAGAGTGGACGCTTGGCTAGTCATGGAGTATTCATCAGGAGCCGTTGTAGGCATTAATTCGTTGGGCGTATGCAATTGAACGGGGGATTCCACCCTTTGGCTTGGCTGCTCTTGTTCGGCAGTGTGGGAGGTAGAAGCGGGAGTTTTTGAGGTCTGGGAGTGAGGTTCTGAACCATGTGCCAATAACGGATCGGCTACAAAGGTTAATAACAGCAAACTAATTCCTGTTGTTTTAATGACTGTTCGCACCGATTGTGCCAGTTTCATGGGAAAATTCCTGGTGCTTAAATTCCACTTTGCAGTAGCTGAATGAGTTTTTGCCATTATGCCAAAAGACTATGAAATTAGCATGAAATCTGTCTGGATTTGGCAAAAACTTTCGGCGGTGAACCATGAATGTAACGTTTGATCAAAATGAATTAGCCTTACACCCAGAAACCGTAGGGGCGCACGTCGGTGCGCCCATCAAACCGTCAAATCTAACCCACAATTTTAGCTGTGTCAGTCTACTACTGGCGTGGCATACCTTAATTGATGGATTAGCCCTATGAAAAGAAAACTTGTATTGGGGCTAAGGTTCCCCTACTACGAACCTAATCGCAATTTGGGAATTTCACCTGAATTTCATCTGTCCTTTGGCAGACTGGGGAAGATTTTCGTCAACCCAGAGCGAGTGAACTATGCGTTATCGGCACAAAGCCTTACTAGAATCTGTCCTGATTACCACCCTGATGCTGTCTATGCCTAATGTGGCTTTTTCCCATGTCGGACATGGAGATGAGTTTCAAGCTACAGGGGGTGTGCAACGAGTACAGGTGAATGCTGAAACTGATCAGATGTTGGGCATTGTTGTCACGCCGATCGCTCAATCCGCTGAGGGTGGAGCAGGGGTGATGGTACCTGTCACGGCATTGGTGGATGCTGATGGTAAACAGCTTGTCTTTGTGCAGTATGAGAATTTTTATGAGCCAGTTGAAATTACAACAGGTGCAACTCAGGGCGAACTGATCGAAGTAACCGCAGGATTGTCGGTTGGGGAAAAGCTCGTCACCCAAGGTGGCTTGTCACTTTATGCCGAATCTCGTAAAACCAAAACGGCTGATTCAGCCACTAACCCCGATGCGATCGCATCTCCCAAAACCGATGAAGCTCATGCTCAGGCAGATGCCCAAGGAATCCCGCATAGCCACGATGCTTCTGGCAATATAACCCAACAGCCTGGGGAAGTCGCACCGCAAGCGGGTGGATTTCCGATGGGGATTTTAGCGGCTGTTGGTGGCGGAGCCGTGGTGTTAGTTGGTGCGATTTCGTTTGTGAGTATCCGTAAGAAAAATAGCGTCTAGATGTTGAAACTGTTGCCTATTGCCTAAGCTGTCACGCATTTAAATTGGGAATGGGTAGCGAGCAAGATGCAAAGCCTGCGGCATGGCTTCGCTTAACGCATTACAAGGATGAGAGCAGTTATTGACATTAAGGTTTAAATGCCGAACAGCTTATTCCCTATTCCCTATTGCCTATTCCCTATTGCCTCTCCCCACCACAAGACTCTCTACAGCAGCCCCTAATTTAAGATGTTTAACACGATTCTGAATCAGACGCTCAAAAACGCGATCGCTCATCGGTGGTTCATCGTTTTTGCTGCCATTGTGATTACCTTGTGGGGTGTTGTCAGTATCACCCAGATGCCCCTAGATGTGTTTCCTGAATTTGCACCGCCTCAAGTCGATATTCAAACCGAAGCAACGGGATTGGCTCCAGAGGAGGTGGAAACACAGATTACTGTACCCATTGAAAGTGCGGTGAATGGCTTGCCAGGGGTAACGACGGTGCGATCGTCTTCTAAGGTAGGGCTATCGATGGTGCAGGTAGTCTTTGACCAAGATGCTGATATTTACAAAGCGCGGCAATCGGTAACAGAACGGCTCCAGCAAGTCACCAATCAGCTTCCAAAAGGCATCCATCCGCCAGAAATTTCGCCACTGGTATCCCCATTGGGTACGATTTTGCAGTATGCCTTTACTGTAAACGGGCAGGGAGAAACCTCGCTGATGGAACTGCGCCGACTGGTGGACGTCACTCTCAGCAATCAGATTCTCTCAGTACCGGGAGTCTCTCAAGTTACTATTTATGGGGGAGATAAACGCCAAGAACAAGTGCTGGTTGATCCGGCAAAACTGCGATCGCGTAATGTCTCTCTCACCGACGTCACCAATGCCGCAAGAGGTGCCAATTCTAATGCTCCTGGTGGTTTCCTGATTGGTGGGGGTCAAGAACTGCTGGTGCGTGGCATTGGGCAGATCCAATCCATTGAAGACTTGCAGCAATCGGTGGTGAAGGTGCAGGAGGGGCAACCCATTCTGCTTCAAGATGTGGCAGAGGTCAAAACCGGGGCAGCCTTGAAGCGCGGAGATGCCAGCTTTAATGGACAGCCTGCGGTGGTGCTGATGATTAATAAACAGCCTGATGTGGATACTCCCACCGTCACGAAAGCCGTGGAAGCCGTGATGCAGTCTTTACAGCCAACTTTTCCTGCTGATGTGCAAGTGGCACGAACCTTTCGCCAGTCTAACTTCATTGATGCGGCGATTCGCAATGTCAGCGGTTCACTGATTCAAGGCATCATTATTGTGTCGGTGATCATGCTGCTGTTTTTGATGAATTGGCGCACGGCGGTGATTACTCTGAGTGCGATTCCCCTATCTTTGTTGGTTGGGTTACTCTTGATGAAAGCCTTTGGCTTGGGCATCAACACAATGACATTGGGTGGATTAGTGGTTGCCATTGGCTCCGTTGTGGATGATGCAATTGTAGACATGGAAAACTGCTATCGTGGACTCCGCACGAATCAAGCCCAGGGCAATCCTAAGCATCCCTTTCAAGTTGTCTATGACACCTCTGTAGAGGTACGGCTGGCGGTGATTTTTTCCACCGTAATCATCATTGTGGTATTCGCACCGATTTTTAGTTTGACTGGGGTGGAGGGACGTATTTTTGCGCCGATGGGGTTGGCATATTTGCTGTCAATCGCGGCTTCTACGCTGGTGGCGATGACTCTTTCTCCTGCCCTTTGTGCGATTTTGCTGGCAAATCAAACCTTGCCCCAGGAAGGCACGTTTGTATCCCGCTGGGCAGAACGGCTCTATCGCCCGTTGTTGAATGTTTCATTGGGATCGCCCCAAATTATTTTAGGTGTGGCACTGGCGGCGTTGGTGGCGGCTTGTGCGATCGTTCCTTCCCTAGGACGGGTGTTTCTGCCGGAATTCCAGGAAAAGTCGATGGTTAACTCGATGGTGTTATTTCCGGGTGTGTCCCTGGATATGACGAATCGGGCAGGGATAGTGCTTTCTAAGTCGCTTCAGGACAATCCCCTCTATGAATGGGTGCAAGTACGGGCAGGACGCGCTCCTGGGGATGCTGATGGGGCTGGAGTGAGTATGGCACACGTTGATGTGGAACTGAGTGATCGGGCGCTGAAAGACCGGGAAGCTAGCGTTAAACACCTGCGGGAAGCCTTCCTGAAGTTGCCCGGTGTCGCCCCTAATATTGGCGGATTTATCTCCCACCGCATGGATGAGGTACTCTCTGGAGTTAGAAGTGCGATCGCGATAAAAATCTTTGGTCCGGATTTGATCGAACTCCGCCAGATTGGTGAACAGGTGCGCGATGTTATCGAACCGATTGCTGGGGTTGTAGACTTGCAACTTGAACCCCAACTGCCCATACGTCAGGTGCAAATCCAATATGATCGGGCGGCGGCGGCGACCTATGGATTGAGTATGGAACAATTGTCAGAGGTGGTAGAAACGGCTCTGAATGGTCGAGTGGTGTCCCAGGTAGCGGAAAACCAACAGCTTATTGATATCTCCGTCTCACTGACAGAAAAGGCGCGTAACAGTTTAGATGCGATTGGTGGGATTCCCCTCTCCACTCCCACGGGAGAAACCATCCCCCTGAGTACCGTGGCTAAAGTAGATTACGGCATGGGCGCGAATGTGGTGAATCGGGAAGATGTTTCCCGCTTAATTGTTGTTTCAGCCAATGTTGCTGAACGGGATTTGGGCAGTGTGGTTGGTGATATTCAAGCTCAAATTCGCCAAAACGTACAGTTGCCTAATGGCTACTTTATCCAGTACGGCGGACAGTTTGAATCGGAGGAACGGGCTACGAATAACCTGCTGGTGTATAGTATCCTGGCGGCGATAGTGATTGCGGTGTTGATGTTCTTTTCGGTTAAATCCCTTCCTGCTACGCTCGCAATCATGATTAACTTACCCTTGGCATTAGTGGGAGGTATTGTCTCAATTGCGTTGACTGGCGGTGTGATTTCGGTTGCATCTCTGATTGGCTTTATCACCCTGTTTGGCGTTGCTGTTCGCAATGGCTTGTTACTGGTAGACAACTACAACAACAAGTTTGCTCAGGGAATGTACCTTAAACATGTAATTGTCAACGGTTCTCTAGAACGAGTAAACGCCATCTTGATGACAGCAATCACCTCAGCATTGGGGATGCTACCGTTAGCGATCGCGAGTGGCGCTGGAAATGAGATTTTACAGCCGTTGGCAATTGTGGTTTTGGGTGGTTTGTTTACCTCTACAGCCTTGACATTGTTGGTGATTCCTGCACTTTATGCCAAGTTTGGCAAGCGGTTGATGCCCAAACAAAAAAACATGGTGGTTACGACGAGTTTTCCGGTGAATGCCACACCGCAATCATCGGTAGATTCACTGCTGTAGGGCTTTTGTTAGATTGGGTTTCCATCCGTTCATTAATCCGTCTGTAGGGGCGCACGGCGTGCGCCCATTCCCCAACGATTCCCCGGCGTGCGCTCTTTACACCCGGATTTCTCACAAGTTTTGCGATCGCACTCCCCAAAACCTTTACCTAGACCAGGTTCTGGGCATTTTTGACGAACTAAGAATTTCGACAGAGTGTTGAATGCCTTATTTTACCGTCGATCCAGGCTTTATAAGCCTTTGGGGAATCGTGGTGAGAAATCCGGGTTTACAGGGGTTGGCAATCGGCTAAGGTACAGGCGTGAGGGCGCAAGCCTTGCGCCCCTACGAAAAAACCGCGATCGCACGCGGGTTATCTTAAACTGAAGTTCCCCACCGTTCACTTTAATTGTCCTCACCTACTAAAAACACAATGTCACATCAACTCACAATCACCTACCCAGAAACATCATCGGGAATGGCAGCCGCATTAATCGGCACGGATAGAGTTTCATTCCTGCTTAACTTAAATCGTTATAGTGTGTCAATGATTTACCTATAACGACTTGTTAGGTGACGATTCTATACAAGGCTCACCGTGACAGTGATTAACTTCAACAAGAACATGAGAAAGAGATGGAATATAACTGAGTAGTTTTTTGTAATAGTCTGGTGTTTGAGGATAATGCGTAACTAGTGAAATTGTTGCAGCCAAATGATTTTGACCAACATACCAAACGTGTAAGTCGGTTATACGATTATCAGCATCCTCCTCAATAGCGGTCATAATATCTCGCTTGATTTGCTTATCAATTGATCCATCAAGATTGTTCAAGAGTGTGAATATGCATTATAAGTTTAGGATGCCTTGGCTTATTATTAGGATAATGACTCCTAGAATATCAGAGGCGCAATTACCTCTGCAAGTAAGGACATAAAATTATTTAACTGAGTTAGAAAAACGTTTAACTAAAGTTCCTTAAAGTCTGGCACAGAGGGGATGAAATTCAGGTGAAATGGCATCAACCTCGATATAATTAGGTGCATGAGCAATTAACTTCGCTCCTGCTCTGATACGATTGCACTCGGAAGTTATGCGAATTCTGTTAGTTGAAGATGAACTGGATTTAGGCGCAGCAATTAAGCGAGTCTTAGTCAGTGAGAAATATGTGGTGGATTGGGTACAAGATGGTACTCTGGCGTGGAGTTACCTAGAGTATCAGTGGACGGATTACACCGTAGCCGTTTTAGACTGGTTACTGCCGGGACTATCGGGGTTAGAGTTATGTCAGCGGTTGCGATCGCGAAACAATGCCTTACCTGTACTCATGCTCACTGCCCTGAGTCAACCGGATAAACGAGTGGCGGGGTTGGATGCTGGAGCCGATGATTATTTGGTCAAACCCTTTGTCATGGACGAATTACTGGCACGGTTACGCGCTTTACAGCGGCGATCACCCCAGCTACAACCCCAAACCTTAAGCGTGGGTGGGTTCACCCTCGATCCTGCCAACAGCACCCTCCAGGTTTGCCGAATTGACCAATCTGTTGAGACAATTTCGTTGACTACCAAAGAATTTCAAATTCTCACCTACCTGATGCAAAATCGCGATCGCATCATTCCCGGTAGCAAGCTGCGCCATCAGCTTTGGGATCTAGACGCCGAACCCATGAGTAATGTCGTAGCGGCACATACGCGCTTATTGCGCCGCAAACTAGCCCGCTACGGCTGCGATTGTCCCATTGAAACGGTTCCCGGTAAGGGCTACCGATTTACGGTTCAGCCATGAGCAATACTCGGCTGTTCCGTCGCAGTCGCCTGCGTTTATGCCTCTGGTACGCTGGAGTGATGGGCGTGATTTTGAGTATCTCTGGATTAGGGGCATATCGAGCGTTGATTCGGGCAAACTGGGTAGCAATGGAACGGGAAATTGAGTCGATAGCTGGCACCTTACACGACAGTGTAGAACCCTTGCTCCCGCCATCGGCAGATCCCACGACGGTATTACGTCAGCTTTTTCCCGAATTGTGTCTGAACCAACACCGCTGTAATCGGAAGCCCACAGTGATTCAGCGTCATACGATGGGAATTAGCGATCGCGACACTTACTATATTCGCCTATTTAATCACCGGGGCAAACTGCTCGCCTTTTCGCCCAATCAACCCCCGAATCTATCCCCAACCTTCAATCCAGAGCCATGGCAAACGATTTCCACAACTCAGGGTATCCGCTATCGCCAATTTACGATTATGCTACATAGTGCTGATGCCAACCCTAACCCGGAAACTCAGCGCTCATCTTGGGGGTATTTACAGATTGGACGCACGTTAGCCCCTCTAGACGCCGAGAATGTTCGCATTCAACGGATTTTAGTCAGTTGGCTACCCCTGGTTCTGGGATTAGTTATAGCCTCCAGTTGGTGGCTGTCGGGATTGGCGATGCAACCGATATACCAATCCTATCGACAGCAGCAACAATTCACGGCTGATGCTGCTCACGAATTACGGACACCCTTGGCTAGCCTGTTAGCGACAGTGGAAGCCATATTACGGGTTACCTTTTCAAATCCCCAAGACACTCACACAATGTTACGTCAGATCGAGCGACAGGGACGACGGTTAAGTCATTTAATCGCTGACTTACTTCAACTTACAAGCCTAGAACAACACTCATCATCCGAAACGTTTCAACCCTGTTGTTTAAATGATTTGATTAGCGATTTGTCAGAAGAGTTTTTGGAACTAGCCACAGATTCTGACATTCAATTAACTTATGATATTCCCAAGCCATTAATTTATGTTCTGGGAAATGAACCGCAGTTGTATCGATTAGTCTCTAACTTGATTGATAATGCCATTCGCTACACCCCAGCAGGCAATAGCATTAACGTGAGTTTAGAGAAAAGCGATCACACGGCTGTGATTCAAGTAACCGATACCGGGATTGGCATTGCACCGACAGAACAAGCCCACATTTTTGATCGCTTCTATCGAGTGAATCGCGATCGCTCTCGTCATACGGGGGGTTCGGGATTAGGCTTGGCTATTGCCCGCGCGATCGCTACTGCACACCACGGTAGTTTGCAGGTACAGAGTGAATTAGGCGTTGGTAGTACATTCACAATTCGATTACCTTTGAGAGGATGACCTAGGACAATAATTTTACCGACATTTTCCGACATCGCCTTGCTTGCCCAAAATCTCCTTTCCTAAAGCCAATTCAGTCGCCGCCGTCTTGGGAGAAAGAATTTCCACAATCACATTAGGATGTGCGAAAGTAGTTAGCAGCTAGAGTTGCCGTGTAGCAGATGTTTTAAACCTTTAAATCATTCATTTAAGGCTGGTGGGCAATGCCCACCCTACGGTATATCCAGGGTTTAGGCGAGCCAAAAATGCAAATGTTCCGTGTAATTTCTATTAAGATATCCGCCCGGTCAGGATTTCATTCGGATTTCATAATTAACTGATACCTTGAAATAGATACGATTCTTCAGTAGTCTGATCCAGACTGAATGTCTTATGTCTCTGGAACCTCCCCTACCCCATTCGGATATTGACGAGTCTTGTCCCAACGCTCCAGACTCTTTATCTGAATCTCCTGACTCTTTAAGGTCCGAACCAGACCAAAAAGTGCGACAGCCGTCTAACCGCAAGAAATACGGACAGGTTTTATTAGGTTTAGGAGTCTTCGCTGTACTCAGCGGCAGTATCCTCCTGATCACCGATCAAATCAAACCGACTAACTCTATGGCTGGGATGGAAGGTCATGATATGTCGGGAATGTCTCACGATGACATGATGCAGGTGAATGGGGCATTTAACCCGATTCCGGTGAGGGTAGAGGTGGTGCAGTCTGGAGAATTTGAGGCAAATGTATCCTACACTGGCTCGATAATGCCTTATCAGGAAGTGGTTGTTTATCCACGGGTTGCCGGACAATTAACCAATTATTCAGTTTACCCAGGCGATCGCGTTAAGGCGGGGCAAGTGTTGGCTCAATTGGATGCAACGGAACGCTCGACGGAATTGGCAGAAGCCCAGGCGGAAGCCGATGCGATGGAAACCTCATTGCGGGCGAGCCAAGTCCAGATTGAAGAGCAAACCCAAGAAATTGCCCGCTTGCAAGCTGAACTGGATTATTTACAGCTACGACAGAAACGCTTTGCCACCCTCGTTGCAGAAGGAGCGATTGCCCAAGATGACTTGGACATTGTCGCTTCTGAAGTAAGCGCTAAACAGGCGGCGATTAAGGGAGCAAAAGCAAGACGAGCAAGGTTACTTGCTGAAGTGGATCAAAATCGCGCCAAGGTGGGTCAGGCGCGAGCGGAGGTGAGTACAGCGGCGGTAATGCAAAGTTACACGAAATTGCAATCCCCGATTAGTGGTATTGTTCAAACTCGTATGGTCGATCCTGGCGTTGTCATACAGCCCGGTATGGGTGTACTGAAAATCGGGGACTATTCGCGAGTACGACTCCAGGCGAATGTGGCACAGGAGGATGCCGGATATATCCGCATTGGTACGCCGATTCAAGCTGAAGTACCCGGAGTAACCGATCAACCTTTAACTGGGGAGATTACCAGTATTTTCCCGCAAACTAACAATGACACCCGCACGGTGACAGTGGAAGCGGTGGTGGATAATCCTCAAGAACGTCTGTTATCCGGACAGTTTTTGGATATGACCATTCTCACGAATCGCAAGGCAAGTACGATATCGGTGCCTCGAAAGGCGGTTGTAGAGTTTAATGGTGAAAATTCGGTGTGGGTTATCCAGGATAACCAGGCGCAACGGCGTGTGGTTGAGACAGGGATGATCAGTGGCGATCGCATGGAAATCACCCAGGGACTCAAAGTAGGCGATCGCGTGATTACCTCTGGGGATAGTCGCCTCGTCCCCAATGCTCAAGTGACGGTGGTGGATGACACTGGCGATCCCGTACCGATGCTGGGTGAGAGTAGTCAGGACAAAATTGAGGTTGCGATCGTTCGCCCTGATCCCACCAAGGGATTTAAGTCAGGGGGGGCTGAACTCATCCTAGAAGTGCGTGATCCCAATACTCAGGAACCTTTACCCGCTAAGGATGTGGCGGTAGACGTCACCATGCCCATGCCCAATATGCCGCCAATGACCACAATGGTGGAACTAGAACCAACGGACAAACCCGGACAATTCCAGGTCAACACTCATTTTGGCATGGCAGGAGAGTGGCATATTAAAGTCGAGGTTAAAGACCCCGATTATGCGGGTCAAACTATGCTCAAGGTGGCAGTTGAGTAACATTATCAGGCAATAGTAGAGACGTGCCATGGCACGTCTGGAAAATGGGGTTGTAGAGACGTGCCATGGCACGTCTGGAAAATGGGGTTGTAGAGACGTGCCATGGCACGTCTGGAAAATGGGGAAGAAAAAAATGCAATCCTTTTTATTCCAAAATTGTTCAATTCTATTTCAGTGAGGATCTGATGAAAAAACTTCTTTTACTCGTGCTGACAATCAGCGTTTTAAACACCGCTTGCAGTAGTGCTAATCAAGCGGAGAGTGAAGTAGAAACGGATGCAGCGACTGCTCCGACAACCGAAACGATGGCATCCTCTGCCGAAAATGACGTAATCATCACCATGGTGTCTCCGGAAGATGGCACTGTGCCGATGGGTGATGCGGAATTCGTGGTCGAGGTGATTGATCCCGCTACCAATGAACCTGTAGCCGTCGAGGATCTACAAGTCGATCTGTCTATGGAGATGGAAGACATGGAACCAATGACAGCCATGACTAAGGTAGAACCTGACACTCAACCTGGACGGTACAAGGTGATGACTAACATGGGTATGACAGGAAAATGGATGATGGCGGTGAAATCGACTGATCCGGCTATGTCTGGACAAGAAACATTCGATATCGAGGTGAAGTAGTTATTCGTCATTCGTCATTTGTCATTTGTCATTTGTCATTTGTCATTCGTCATTCGTCATTTAGACAGGGCGGGTGTAGGGTGCGTTAGCGAAGCGTAACGCACCATTTCAAACGATAGTAGTTAAACCCGCCCCTACAATTTCCCCATCTGACACACCGAGCGTGTTACTGAGCGAAGTCGAGGTGTTCCCCATCTCCCAGACGCGCCATGGCACGTCTCTACATTTCCCCCCAGCGCTCCCATGATCAAAACCTTTCTCACCCGTTGGTCGATTAAGCATCCGGTAATTGTCGCCGCGCTGTACATCGCGGTGCTAGTGCTGTCTGTACTGACTCTAATCCTCCTACCGGTGCGGATGATGCCCTACGTGGAAAGTCCCCTGGTGTCGATTGTCACCATGGCACCGGGTTCTTCTCCCACAGAAGTTGAAACCTATATCAGTAAGCCTATTGAGCAGCGGCTGACGGTGCTGGACAATGTGCGGTTTATTCGCTCTAGTTCCCAGCAAGATATGTCCTTAGTGACGATTCAATTTGCCTGGGGAGACGATATCAATCAAGCGGTGCAATCTGTGCAGAGCATCATGACGGCTGCGGAGGGAGATATTGAGTTAGATGGCTTGAACTCCCGTTCTTACTGGGTATTGCCGATTGACCCCCTAAACCGTCCGGTACTAACTCTAGCGCTACAGGGAGAGGGCTGGGACCCAGTGCAGTTACGGGAATTTGCGGATAACACCCTCGTTGATCGGCTAACTCAAGTGCCAAACGTCCAGGCTGTGTCCATCTTCGGCGGCTATCGGCGACAGCTTCAGGTGGTGGTGGATCGACAGAAATTAGCCGCCTACGGGTTATCAATTTTGCAGGTGCGCGATGCAATTGATGCCAATAACATCAGCCAGGGCGCTGGGGTGCTGACTCAGGGTGACTCGGAAATCCTGGTGCGGGCGGATAAACGGGCGCTGAGTGCGGCGGATGTGATGGATTACCCCGTTTTGGAGCAGGATGGGCAGGTGGTTTATGTCCGAGATGTGGCTACCGTAGAAGATACGTTTGAGGAACGGCGCAGTGGCTATCGCTACAATGGCGAGGCGGCTTTAGCCGTGAATGTGATCCAGAAGCCGGATTCGAGTTCCCCGAAGGTGATCAAACAGGTACGGGCAGAATTGGAGCAGATTCAGGCAGAGTATCCGGGTCTGAGTTTTGCAGAAGCTTATGATAACTCCTATTTGGTCAACATTATCCTCGACAGTACCTTCCAGGAACTGCTGATTAGCGTGTTGCTCGCTGGGGTGGTGATTCTGATCTTTTTAGAAGATTTCCGTGCCACGGCACTGATTATGATCTCCATCCCTACCTCTCTGGCTCTCTCCACCTT
Organism: Coleofasciculus sp. F4-SAH-05; assembly: GCF_040222985.1. Lineage (NCBI taxonomy): Bacteria > Bacillati > Cyanobacteriota > Cyanophyceae > Coleofasciculales > Coleofasciculaceae > Coleofasciculus > Coleofasciculus sp. F4-SAH-05. The sequence goes on along the minus strand of NZ_JAVKBY010000178.1, from coordinate 25,238 downwards.
GCCTTTTATTCCCATTGAGATGTCCCTGAATTCCTCTACCCTGATTGGGATGATGATGGCAATTGGGAAACTGGTGGATGATTCGATCATCGTCATCGACTCCATTGATCGGAAACTACAGGAAGGGTTACGCCCCAGACAGGCGGCAATTCAGGGTACGGGGGAGGTATTTCTGGCAAGTGCAGCAGCAAGTTGCGTGATGATTGCAGCACTGTTACCGACAATTATGGCAGGAGGGTTGACGGGACTGATGTTTGTGGGCATCGTGTGGCCCATGGTGTTTGCTTTTATTGCCTCGCTGATTGTGTCGGTAACGCTGATTCCCCTAATTGCAGCATTTGTGCTGAAGCCACCCCAGCAAAGACGCCAACGACAGACGTGGTTGCAGTGGCTGTTGACCCCAGTGCGGGTGGGCTTTCAGAAACTAGAGCAGGGTTACGGTTGGCTGCTAGATCGGTGTATGAACAATCGGGAGGTGACGCTAGCGATCGCGGGATCTGCTATTGTGTTTGCGATCGCACTTTATCCGTTTGTGCCTCAGGAAATGATGCCCCTGGGGGATTCGGGTCAGTTTATGGCATCGCTGGAGATGGAACCGGGTACGTCTTTTGCTAAGACTGACGAGAGTACCTATCGCTTTGAGCAGATTTTACTCGCCCAACCGGACATCGACAAAGTGTCCTCCCAAACGGGGTTTGAACTGACCCGTAATAGTACCTATTTCAGCGGCTACAGTATGGGCAGCGTTAACTCCGCCTCTGTGATTGTCACCCTCAAGGGCGATCGCAACCGTGACATCTGGGAAATTATGGATAGCGTCGAAGCTGAAGCCCGCCGGACTATTCCCGGTTTGCGCCGCATCGCCTTAAAGGAGATGGGTGTGGATGTGATGGCGACATCTGCGGCTCCGATTCAGCTTGCGGTATATGGTGATGATTTAGACATACTCCATCGTTTAGCCAAAGATGTACTCCGCATCGCCGAAGATACGCCCGGTTTAGTCATGCCCCAAACCAGTTCAGCCCTAACTCAGCCAGAATATCAGATTCAAGTCGATCGCCGCCGCGCTGAAGAACTGGGGATGAATGTACGGATGGTGGCAGAACAAGCCCGCTACGCCCTCACAGGTGGCTTTACCCGCCGCTATTACAACCGCCCCAACCTGCGGCAAAATTCGATTCTGGTGCGCTACGAGGCGGAGGAACGTGGCACCCTGAGCAATTTGGCAAACACTTACATCACCACACCCATGGGACAACAGGTTCCCCTGAAAACCGTCGCCACCTTGGAACGGCATAATGGTCCTACCGTGATTGAGCATATTAATGGGAAACGGGTAGTGTACGTCAACGGCTACTACCGTAAAGGGGGTCCTGCTTCCATGGATTTGTCGATGGCGATCGCAATGCGGGCGGGAATGGAGTTGCAATTTCCCCCTGGTTATGGTATCGATTCCATGGGTGATATGACCGACATGATGATTGAGTTTGACCGTTTGCTTAAAGGGTTGCTCGTGTCGCTGATTTTAATTTATTTAATTCTTGTCATTCAGTTTGGCTCGTTTATTCAACCTTTGGTGATGATGGTGTCAGTTCCCCTACAATTAGTCGGTGTCTTCGGCGGATTGATTTTGGCGGATCAAACCCTTTCAAGCGTTTCAATTCTGGGCATTGTCATCCTATCCGGTTTGTCTCTATCCGCAGCAATTTTACTACTCGAATTGATCCTGGCGAAACGAGAAGAAGGAGTTCCCCGTGACGTGGCAATCCGCATGGCAGGTCCGGTTCGGTTAAAAGCGATTACCATGACAACCTGTACCACTGTTATCGTAATTGTGCGGCTGGCGTTCTTCCCAGAAATCGGTATGGATGCCTATTCCCCCATCGCTACCGTAATTCTAGGAGGATTGCTACTATCAACCCTGTTAACCTTGGTGGTAGTGCCAGTGGTGTATTCCTTCATCGATGATGCCACCGAATGGCTGAAGCGACGTGAGCGGCGACGTCGCCTGAGCCGACACCCAGATGTCATTCTGGGAAAGTGACCTAGAGCATCGGTTGGTGTAATCACAGTCAAAAGAAATAATTCATAAGTTTTGTAGGGGCGGGTTTAGCCACAATTGTAGGGGCGGGTTTAGGAACTACACTCAGCTATTGATGAAATAACTGAACAACAAAACCCGCCCTAGCTCACCGATAACTCCTCAACAAAACCCGCCCTTGCTAAGTCATAACTTATCATAGAAAAAAAATCAAAAATTGCCGGAAAATTTGGTAGTCAAGTATAATAATTTAATTACTGGACTGGTGTTCTCGGCAAACCGCCAATCTGAGTCAGTGGTTTAAAGGCACAACAGCTTAAGGAAAAATATGGTGGAGCAAGTTCTAAAAAAACGTTACCAAATCCAGAAACAGCTCGGTCAAAATGGCGGACGACAAACCTTACTAGCGCGAGACTTACAAACTCAGGAATTAGTCGCCATAAAACTCCTCACCTTCGGTGTCGATTTTCAATGGGACGATCTCAAACTGTTTGAGCGAGAAGCCCAAACCTTACAATCACTCTCCCATCCGGCAATTCCAGGTTATTTAGACTCCTTTAAATTTCAGACAGCTAAGACTAAAGGCTTTGCCCTGGTACAGAGTTATATTCCAGCGAAATCTTTAGCCGAATGGGTAGAATCTGGTCGCACATTTAACCAAATAGAAATCAAGCAACTGACTAAATCATTGCTGGAAATCTTGATGTATTTACACACACAGAATCCTCCGGTAATTCATCGAGATATTAAGCCGAGTAATATTTTATTGGCAAACCGCTCAGGCAATAGTGTTGGTCAAGTGTATTTAGTAGATTTTGGCTCAGTTCAAACCTTAGCCGCAACCGAAGGTAGTACAATTACAGTAGTGGGAACTTATGGGTATATGCCGCCGGAACAATTTGGTGGACGTGCGGTTCCAGCTTCCGATCTCTACAGCTTAGGCGCCACATTAATTTACTTAGTAACTGGGACGCATCCCGCTGATTTACCCCAAGAGGATTTGCGAATTCAATTTGAGCCAAAAATTCATCTGGATTTAGCTTTTGTTGACTGGTTGCAGTGGATAACTGAACCGGATTTAAACAGTCGGTTAACGTCTGCTGAACAAGCTTTAGAATCACTTAAAAAACTTATAAATTGGATACCCACAGTTATAAATAAACCGACTGAAAGTAAAGTTAAACTTAATAAATACCTGAATAATATTGAAATCATTATTCCTGACAATACCGCTTTTTTAAAATATACATTTATTGGCTTTTTGGGGATATTTATATCAAGGATTATTATATATATTTTAAAGTGGCTTGACGAAATTTACAAGCTAAACTTATTAACAGAATTAATACCAATTTTTCTGATGATTATGATTGCTTTTATATTGCTTTTTCCCATTTTTCACAAATCTACCAGACTGCGGATTGATCAGCAGAAAATTTCACTCAATGAGCGACGCCAAAGTCCAAGAAGAGCTATTTTAAAATTAGGATTTTTCCGACATTACAATTACAATAATGGATCTGTGCGTCGCGACATTCAGATTTGGGCAGGAACACAGGTCTATAAACTTCCGACTAAGAATCTAAGCGATCGCGAAGTTGATTGGATTGCATCTGAACTTAGCAACTTCTTAAATTTACCTATTACGAAATAAATATAAATTAACTCATTTAAATTGGCAATATAATTCGGTTAATAAATTAAATTTATACGGCAACTAAATTACGATATTTTTTTTGTAAAAAAAAGATAATCACTTTTATCAAAAGGATTACAAACCATGACAACACAAATCTTTAAAGAGCGTTATGCCATCCAGAAACAGTTAGCAAAAAATGCCGGAAGACACACCTGGCTGGCACAGGACTTACAGACTAAAGAATTAGTTGTGATTAAATTGTTGATTTTTGAATCAAACTTTCAATGGGATGAATTGAAGCTATTTGAACGAGAAGCGCAGACGTTACAAATCCTTTCCCATCCAGCCATTCCCCGTTACCTAGATTACTTTGATGTAGACACCACAATGGGGAAAGGATTTGCATTGGTGCAAAGCTATATCCCCGCTAAATCTTTAGAGCAATGGTTAAAGAGTGGACGAAGGTTTAGCGAAGCAGACATTAAGCAACTGGCTCAAACACTGCTTAAAATTTTGTGCTACTTGCATAGACAACAGCCGCCAGTTATTCACCGAGATATCAAGCCCAGTAATATTTTATTGGCAAACCGCTCAGGTAACAGTGTAGGTCAAGTTTATTTAGTTGATTTTGGCTCAGTACAAACCCTAGCGGCAAAACAAGGTAGCACGATTACGGTTGTAGGAACTTATGGGTATATGCCACCTGAACAATTTGGTGGACGAACAGTTCCCGCCTCTGATCTTTACAGTTTGGGTGCAACCTTAATTTATTTAGTAACAGGGAGGCATCCAGCCGAATTACCCCAAGAAAATTTGCGAATTCAGTTTGAATCATCTGTTAATCTTAGTCCAAATTTGATTAATTGGTTGAAGTGGATGACACAACCGAGTCTAAATCGCCGTCTGTCATCGGCTAGGGAAGCGCTGAAAGCGTTAGAACAGCCTTCTCAGAAAACAGATACAGATATCTCTGCGGTTGGACAAAAACCGTTTGGGAGTAGGATTAAAGTCAAAAAAGATGGGAAAAATATAGAGATTTTGATTCCGCAAAAAGGATTAAAATTTGACAGAAAATTTTGGCTATCTATGTTTCAAATGTTGATATTTGGTCTGATGGGGTTATTTTTTATAATTGGGTTTATTCTAGGAATAGGGATATTTTTTGAGAGTGAATCCCTAATAGCTAAGGTAGCAGTTTTATATTATGGCTTAATTTTGTTTAATATGGGTTTTTTCAGTGGTCGTTTTAGCTTGACAAAAGCTTATGAAATTTTCAGATATATTTTCAGAGTAACTCGACTCAATCTAAATCCCCAAGAAATTTCATTGACTTACGAGTGGCTCTGGTGGAAACGCCAGCCAACTCCAATTATGAAGAATACTATTATAAAATTGCGCTATAGTCAGACGGCTGTAGTGAAAATTGGATCAGGCGACGTCTATGATACAAAATCTATTGATGCAACAGTTACAATCATTGCCCCACAACAGAAATATGTAATCTCTGCCGCTTCTGAGGAACTTGTAGAGCCAGAAATTGACTGGTTAACTCACGAAATTAGTAAATGGTCGGGTATGCCAGTTACTGTTGAAGACGTGCGTCACTAGGTACAAAGACTAACCGAAAACCTTGACGACAATAGCGACTCCACCTGAAGCGAGAACCTTCCTGCTTTTAGATAGACAGGTAAGCTGTTCGGCATTTAAACCTTAATGTCAATAATGGCTCTCATCCTTGCCGTAGTGCGAGCATCTTGCTCGCTACATTGAGAATCTTGCTCGCTACATTGAGCATCTTGCTCGCTACATTGAGAATCTTGCTCGCTACATTGAGCATCTTGCTCGCTACATTGAGCATCTTGCTCGCTACATTGAGCATCTTGCTCGCTACATTGAGAATCTTGCTCGCTACATTGAGCATCTTTCTCGCTACATTGAGCATCTTTCTCGCTACATTGAGCATCTTTCTCGCTACATTGAGCATCTTTCTCGCTACATTGAGAATCTTGCTCGCTACATTGAGAATCTTGCTCGCTACATTGAGAATCTTGCTCGCTACATTGAGCATCTTGCTCGCTACATTGAGCATCTTTCTCGCTACCCATTCCCAATTTAAATGCATGACCGCTTACACTCCATATCTCACCAGACCGGGAAACGCTATACCATAGAAGAAAAATCAAAAATTGCCGGAAAACTCGGTAGTCAGTCTGTAAGATAACCTATCACCCGTTACCAACCCGTTAAAATCTGCGGCTAAACCAACTCAAGCCATCTGTGCGGATAAAAGACGTAGAGACGTTCCAGCGGAACGTCTCTAAAAAATGGAGTATTGAGTAACGAATGTTACCATTAGCTATAAATTTAACTACTGGTCTGGTGTTCTAGGCAAACAGCGAATCTGATTCAGTAGTTTAAAGACACAAAAGCTTAGGGAAAAAATGGTGGAGCAAGTATTAAAAGAACGTTACGCCATCCAGAAACAGCTCGGTAAAAATGGCGGACGACAAACCTTACTAGCGCGGGACATACAAACCCAGGAATTAGTTGCCATCAAACTTCTCACCTTTGATGCCGATTTTAATTGGGACGATCTCAAACTATTTGAGCGAGAAGCCCAAACCTTACAATCCCTCTCCCATCGGGCTATTCCACGTTACTTAGACTCCTTTAAATTTCAAACATCCAAGACTAAAGGCTTTGCCTTGGTACAGAGTTATATCGAAGCGAAATCTTTAGCCGAATGGGTAGAATTTGGTCGCACTTTTAACGAAGATGACATCAAGCATATAGCTAAAGCGTTGCTGGAAATATTGATGTATTTACACGCACAGCATCCGCCAGTGATTCATCGGGATATTAAGCCGAGTAATATTCTCTTGGCAAACCGCTCAGGCAACAGTATGGGTCAAGTTTATTTAGTTGATTTTGGCTCAGTTCAGACTTTAGCCGCAACAGAAGGTAGTACGATTACAGTTGTGGGAACTTATGGGTATATGCCGCCAGAACAATTTGGTGGACGTGCGGTTCCAGCCTCCGATCTCTACAGCTTAGGTGCCACGTTAATTTACTTAGTAACCGGGATGCATCCTGCTGATTTACCCCAGGAGGATTTGCGAATTCAGTTTGAACCAAAAATTCCTCTCGATTCAGCTTTTGTTGACTGGTTGAAGCGGATGACTGAACCGGATTTAAATAGGCGTTTAATTTCGGCTAATCAAGCGTTAAAAGCTCTGGCAGGTTTCGAGCAAAGAGAGGAAATATGCCCAGTTATAAACAAACCTGTTCGTTATCAGTTTCAGCCTTCAAGTTCAAAAGAAAGTATCTGTAAATTAAAGTTAGGATTTCTACGGAATGTGCATATTTGGGCAGGAACACGGCAATATGAACTTCTTACTGCACATCTTACTGATAACGAGATTGATTGGATAGCTCATGAACTCAGCGAATGGTTAGATCTACCCATCACGAAATAAAGATAAATCGAATTCAATACTTAAGAATATTTTAAATTAATAGGATCATCAAAAATGAGAAATAAAGTTTTAAACGGACGTTATGCCATCCAAGAACAGTTAAGTAAAAATGCCGGACGACGCACGTTGCTGGCACAGGACTTACAAACCCAAGAATTCGTTGTGATTAAGTTACTAATGTTTGCAGAAAGTTTTCAATGGGATGACTTGAAGCTGTTTGAACGAGAAGCGCAAACTTTACAACGCCTTTCCCATCCAGCAATTCCCCGTTACTTAGATTATTTTGATCTAGACACCTCAACCGGTAAAGGATTTGTCTTGGTGCAAAGCTATATCCCAGCTAAATCCTTAGAACAATGGTTAAAGAGTGGACGAACATTTAGTGAAGAAGACATTAAGCAACTGGCTCAAGCACTGCTGGAAATTTTGCACTACTTGCATGAGCAACAGCCGCCAGTCATTCACCGAGATATCAAGCCCAGTAATATTTTATTGACCAACCGATCAGGTAACAGTATCGGTCAAGTTTATTTAGTTGATTTTGGCTCAGTACAAACCCTAGCGGCAAAACAAGGTAGCACGATTACGGTTGTGGGAACTTATGGATATATGCCACCTGAACAATTTGGTGGACGAACGGTTCCTGCTTCCGATCTTTATAGTTTGGGTACAACCTTAATTTATTTAGTAACAGGGAGGCATCCATCTGAATTTCCTCAAGAAAATTTGCGAATTCAATTTGAATCATCTGTTAATATCAGTTCAGATTTGATTGACTGGTTGAAGTGGATGACACAACCGAGTCTAAATCGCCGTTTGGCATCGGCTGGAGAAGCGATGAAAGCCTTGGAACAGCCTCGTCAGCGAACATATATACCGGCTATTCTGGCGGTTAAACAAAAACCATTAGGGAGTAAAATTAAAGTAAAAAAAGAAGGAGGAATTGTAGATATTTTGATTCCGCCCCAATCAATTTTTAACGGCGAATTATGGATTAGTGCAGTATTTAATTCCCTGTGGGGTATAATGTTTTTATATCCTCTTCTTTACGCCATGCATCCGTTTATTGTTTTAAATACACCTCTTGTTGTTAATTTCGCTTTTGTCGTTTGGATGATATTGACACTACCTTTTACGATAAAAGGCATGAGTTTTTTGATTGAAGCTTGGGGTTTTATTATCAGATCAACTCGACTACATTTCAAGTCTCAAGAAATTATATTAACTTACGAGTGGCTGGGCTTAAAATTTTATAAATCTCCAATCATGAAGAATACTATTAGCCAACTGCGCTATACCAATCGTTATCAAACAATTACAATCATTGACCCACAACAGGAATATGTACTCTCTGCCTATTCTGAGGGACTCGTCGAGCCAGAAATGGAATGGTTAGCTCACGAACTCAGTGAATGGTCTGGTGTGCCGATTACTATTGAAGACGAGGGTCAAGAAGTAGAGAGAATGGCTAAAACAGTTGACTCCTGACCGAAAACGTTCACTAGGATAGCAACGCCACCGGAAACCGCGATCGCTCGAACCACTCTTAACTCTGCTGACCCCAATACACGGGAGTTTGAGCGGGTTGAGCGGCTGTGGGTTAAGGATTGGCATCATTGCCAACAACCGGGAAAACACGGGAAACTTTAAAACTTTCGGTCAATGTGGTCAACACTGACCCCTTTGCCGTTACAATAACCTACTGCGGTCAGTCATCCTGATTGTCCAGCGATAGCCCTGTTGTGTAGTTGATAAGCTGTCCTGCATTAATTTACAGCAAGGCACAATCGGTGTAACTCATTTCAACCCATCTACTGGCAATGTCTAAAGTACTTGTATCCGATCCCATCGATCAAGCTGGAATTGATATCCTCTCCCAAGTGGCTCAGGTTGATGTGAAAACCAATCTATCGCCTGAGGAACTCGTTGGCATCATCGCTGAGTATGATGCCATGATGATTCGTTCTGGCACTCGTGTGACCAAAGAAATCATCGAAGCGGGTAAACAACTCAAGATTATTGGACGTGCTGGGGTTGGCGTTGATAACGTTGATGTCCCAGCCGCTACCCGTAAGGGTATTGTGGTGGTTAACTCCCCGGAAGGAAATACCATTGCGGCGGCTGAACACGCTTTAGCCATGATGCTGTCCTTATCACGCCATATCCCAGAAGCCAATCAGTCGGTGAAAAATAGTCAATGGGATCGCAAGCGCTTTATCGGTGCCGAAGTTTACAAAAAAACCATAGGTATTGTGGGCTTGGGTAAAATTGGTTCCCATGTGGCAACAGTTGTCCGCTCCATGGGGATGAAGTTACTGGCTTATGATCCCTTTATTTCCCTGGAACGCGCTGATCAGCTAGGCTGTCGTCTGGTGGATATGGATTTGTTGTTGCGGGAGTCGGACTACGTCACCCTGCATATTCCCAAAACCCCGGAAACCACTCATTTGATTAATGCCGAAGCCTTGGCGACAATGAAACCAACGGCTCGAATTATCAATTGCTCTAGAGGTGGAGTCATTGACGAGGCGGCACTTTCAGAAGCCTTAAAGACAGGTAAAATAGCTGGGGCAGCACTGGATGTATTTGAGTCAGAACCTTTGGGAGAATCCCCCCTGCGAGAACTGAACAAGGAAGTGATCCTCACGCCTCACCTGGGTGCGTCAACCGCAGAAGCCCAAGTTAATGTTGCCATTGATGTGGCTGAACAAATTCGCGATGTCCTCTTAGGATTACCGGCTCGTTCAGCCGTGAATATTCCCGGACTATCGTCTAATGTGCTAGAACAGCTCAAACCGTATATGCGCTTGGCAGAAACCCTGGGCAATTTGGTCAGTCAGTTAGCGGGTGGGCGAATTGAACAGCTCAATGTCCGGTTACAAGGGGAATTAGCCACGAATAATAGTCAGCCATTAGTGGTAGCCTCTCTGAAAGGACTATTATCCCAAGCCTTACGTGAGCGGGTGAACTACGTCAATGCTTCAATTGAGGCAAAAGAGCGGGGAATTAGGGTGATTGAAACCCGCGATGCTTCGGTTCAAGATTATTCGGGTGGTTCGCTACTGCTATCGGCTAAGGGTTCCTTGGGTGAACATTCGGTGACGGGAGCGCTATTGAGCGATGGTGAAATTCACATCACCAGTATTGACGAGTTTCCGATTAATGTGCCACCGAGTCACCACATGCTTTTTACCCTGCACCGCGATATGCCGGGAATTATTGGTAAAATTGGGTCGCTGCTGGGTAGTTTTAATGTGAATATCGCCAGTATGCAGGTCGGTCGCAAAATTGTCCGAGGTGATGCTGTAATGGTCTTGAGCATTGATGATCCCCTACCGGAGGGAATTTTGACCGAAATCACCAAAGTTCCTGGTATTCGGGACGCTTATACGGTAACACTGTAGTCACGTCAATTTTGGATTTTGGGTTTTGGATTTTGGATAACTCAGACAGTAGAACAACGATTCTCCGGTATCTGTTGGTTTTCAACGGCTCTCCCTCAATCTAAAATCTGAAATCTAAAATCTGAAATCGTATGGCAAATAGCTGGTGGGAAATTACAATTTTGAGTGATCCATCCTTGGAGGATTTAATCTTCTGGCGACTGGAGAGTTTCGGCTGTCGGGGAATGTCTTGTGAAAGCAAAGGACACTCTCAACTGATCCGAACTCACTTACCCCAAAATCAGGCACATTTGTTGGATTTGGCAGCACTTTCTTTATGGTTGCGCCAAGATGCGCTGACGGTAGGATTGCCACTCCCCTTAACCCAGTGGCACTTAATTGATGAAGAAGACTGGGCAAGCAGTTGGAAACAGCATTGGCAACCTACAGAAATTGGCGATTGCTTTTTGATTTACCCGGCTTGGTTATCTGTACCCCCACAAACCGATCGCCTGCTGTTGCGCCTCGATCCGGGTGCAGCATTTGGTACGGGAACCCATCCCACCACGCATCTGTGCCTAGAAGCCCTGGAAATGCGAATCGGTTATGATCATAGCCACCCCGTTATTGCGGATATTGGGTGTGGATCGGGTATTTTATCCATTGCCTCTGTGTTATTGGGGGCAAAAAAAGTCTTGGGAGTAGATATTGATCCCCTAGCTGTGCGCTCTGCCCGCAGCAACCGAGAATTGAATCAGATTAGTGCCGATCGCTTAATTGTGAAGAAAGGTAGTGTTGAGCTATTAACTCATCTTCTGGGTGACAAAAAGGTTGATGGTATTCTCTGCAATATCCTGGCAGAAGTGATTATTGACCTGATTCCCGGAATCAGTGCGATCGCCAGTCCCCACTGTTGGGGAATTATTAGCGGGATATTGTTGGATCAGGCTAAACCTATTGCTGATACCCTAGAACAACATAACTGGACAGTAGCGACTCTCTGGAAACGTCAAGAGTGGTGTTGTTTTAATATTCGACGATAGATGATTAGGAGTGCAGAATCATCAATACCTACAGTAGAACGCCTATAATTGACCCGTTCAGCGTAAATTAATTTTCTATGATGAATGCCTTTGCCGCTCGTTTTAGCTTTGCTCTGCTTGTTCCTACAACCTTTTTGACAGTGGGCTTAACGGCGGCGGCTGTGAGAGCGCAAAATCAACTGTATAATCCGATTCCGATTCCTGAGCGTAATCAAGTTTCTGATACCCTCACTGACCAAGATATTCCCACGGGAGAGGGGGGGTTTGCCCGGGACTACACTATAGAATTGAGTGGTGGCGATCAAGTGGCTATTGATTTAATTTCAGATAGCTTCGATACTATTGTTACGCTCTTAGCCTCTGATGGCTCGACTATTGCCGAAAATGATGATGGTCCCGATGGTACGACGAATTCGTTGCTATTTTCCCGGATTACTGAAACGGGAACCTATATTATTCGGGTGCGGGCTTTTGGAGAAACAGGCGGGGGTTCTTTTACCTTGAAGGTGACACGTTTGCGACCAATTTGAATGATGAAATGCTAAAGGTTCCAATCTTCGACTGATTGTAGAGACGCGCCATGGCGCGTCTCTACACGGAAGGGTTAGTGTTGGGTAGTTTACAAACGCCGTAGCAAGTTTGAACCATGGGTATCTGTACCACAAGTATTGAACAAATTATAGGTGGCACTTAACTGTTTCACCTGCTGCGTTTGCCTAGGGCTGGGATGCCAAGGATTCGGGTTAGCGTAAGCGTAATAGGCTTCTACGCCATCAATTCCCAAATTGGCGGCGGCGGGAATCAGTTCATGAGCTGAACGTCGATAACGGCATGGATGAGCCAGTACAGCCAATCCACCTGCCTGATGCAAAACATCAATGACAGTTGCGGCTTCAGCCTGCTGATGTTTGGGGGCTTTGCCTTGGAGATAAGACTTTAACCTGAAATGATTGGGATCAAATGCATAGCCCAAGATATGAACATCCGTATTCAATAAGCGAGCGGTGATTTCTACGCCAGTCCAGAGGTGAGGAATTGCCTGAGTTGGTAAAGAGTCCTGGAGAGAATCTAGATAGGTTTGAGCCATATAATAGCCATCGATTGTGTGATGATCGGTGATCGCAAACCCTTTCAGACCGATAGCAATGGCTTGTTCTATTAACGTTTTTGGATGAAGCTGACCATCAGACGCCTTAGTATGACAATGGAAATTGTAGGAACGAGGACAACTATCGGGACCCAAGGTTTGCCAGACCTGCCGGAGAGCTTGTTGATCTTGTTCTGCTATTGGGGATGATACTAAAACTGGAGCCATTTTAACCACCATGTTTGCTGATATTATTAATAGATGAGTCTAATGAATGAGAGGCTCTCCTCAACTGCTCAAGCCAGTCAGCTTGCCCAGAAATACGTCTAATCATTTCAAATTGTTAACACTACCTTAGCAAAACTTAGTAGTCATCGTTTGTAAAAACCCGGTGAAGCGGTCTCATTTTCCATTGGTACTTTCTCGCGTTAGCATAACGTTCGCTAATCTTTCCGCTTCTCCCAGAAGTAGCCAACTAAGAACCGTCTGCCATTGGCTGTACTAGGAGAATCCCCCATCTAAACCGGAGGAGTTAGAGGGGGATAACGGACGGTTGGACTTGAACCGTTTAAATGACACGCTAAGAGAATCAAGTTTTTGCGTTCGACCTCCTCCACATTCAACTGTTGCACTCCTTACTTGGCAAGAGAACCCTCAGTCAGAATTGCGCGTTTTCCATGCACATTCTAGTAACTTTGTCCAGCGCTTTTGTAATTGTTTGGGTGTACACTTGAGCGCTTTAGCAATCTCAGCATCGCTCTTGTGGGCTTGTTTGAGAGACAGGAGTTGCTGTTGTTGCTCATCAAGTGTAGCCAAAAAGGTTTCCCATTGGTCAGAGGTCATGCCTAATTTTTGGTCTAAATCAGCTCCCAGCCATTGGTGTACCAATTTCCAGTGGGATGACCGGGCGAATTTTTCCACATGGTACTTAAAGCGCTGTTGCAGATAGTCCCGTTGGCGGGGGGTTAGTCCTAAAATCTCATCGATTTCTGGTGCGGCGAGGTCTTGTAACTTTAAGACCAAGTAATCCGCGCAGTCAGAGTGACCTTGTTGCTCAAGATAATTAATCAGTTCACCCACCACGAGATCGCGCAATACGGATTCACTGGGATCAGTGGTTTGAGCGACTAGGTGCGCCCGCACTTGTTGCATGGCTGGGGAGCGGCTTAACTCTCGGGCTTCTTCACCCTTGGCAAATTCTACCGCTTGCTCAATATCCAGAGCCGTTTCATTGGGTTGGCGTCTGGCAAAGCTTTGCGCTCTCAGGACGATAAGCTGTTGACTACAACGGTTCGGTAATGTGATGCGCCGTTTGGCATACTGTTCCGTAAATGCCATATACTCCGCCAGTTCGATTTGAGTGCGAGGCGTGTAGTCTACATCCACCTCATTTTCCCGACGAAATGCTTTTAAGGACTCAGCATAAAAGTCTTGTAAAAAGTCCTCAATCAGATTATAACGAGCCGAGAATTTTAACTGGGATTGAGGCTGGGCAACATGGCGATAAACCATGGCACTTAATGTGCTGTGCAATTCAACACGCCCTTGCTTAGACCCCAATTTATAGTAGCCTAAACACTTGTGTAAGCGATGACGGATTAAAGTGATTTGCCAGGAGCGGACTTGACCAGAGGTTTGAATGCGATCGCTCTTGCGGCAAATTCGTTGTACCTCCTGCACCATGCGTTTTGCCACGACTTGAGCGCGACTGGGTAGTCGTTTGGGCCCAGAAGTCAAACCACCGTTGGTTTCTAAAGCTTTGGAACCATAGAGTGCCGACCGCATTTCCTCTAGCAACAGATCAATTAAACTTTGAGTGTCTGTGCCGAAAACTTCCGGATTCTCTAGGTGGTTTGGGGAAGGTTGAGTGATAGATTTAACAGTTTTAACGTTCATGGTATTGCCCCTAAAGACTACAGTTACGAATTACCAAGACATCAGCAGAGGAACGAGTGGTTATTCGGAATAAATGCTCTGTTGCTGTCCACAATTTGAATGTAAAACGTTACGCCTAGTCTTTGGTTGAGTGGTGTGTCACTAAACGAGAGATCACGAGTACACGGCAGACACCCTCGCCGATTTAGGGACTATGCTTATGGCGGCTGGTCCCTTGCTCCACATGCATTTAGGCAATTGGCAAGGGGCCAGTATTGCCACGACTTGACGATGGGGTGAGAGTAGACAATTGACAAACTGGGTTAATTTTGGACAGTCGTCCGAAATTGCCCGCCTGTCTCCTGTAGTCCGAATGCTGATCAGCGACAGCCTAGCTGGATTGGGTTTGACTCGACAGGGTGACACTAACTGATTAGGTCAACCTTATTCCCAACTCTGGTTAGCGGGTACAGCCCACGCCATAGCGGCTTGGGCCCCCAAACCTTTCCGTAGGATTGTCGGTTCATCCCCGGTCATGTCCAAAATGGTGGATACCTGGAAACCGGGTTCCGAGCCATCATCGACAATAATGTCCACTAAACCCTCAAACTGATCAAAGAGTCTGGCGGTTTCCAGTCCCACGGTGGGGAAATTTCCCATCTCATCGGGTAAATGAGCCGACGTGGAAATTACAGGATTACCTAGCGCTTCGAGTATGGCTTGACAAACCGGATGATCCGGAACTCGGATACCACTGGTTTTACGCTTGGGACTCATCACTAATCGAGGTACTAACTTAGTTGCGGGTAGCAAAAAGGTATAGGGTCCAGGAATCAGGCGTTTCATAATCCGGTAAGCCGGGTCACTAACCCAAGCATATTCAGAAATGTTGGATAACGAGGAACACAGAAACGTTAAGGGCTTCTCATTCGAGAGTTGCTTTAAACGCCTGACCCGTTCCACAGCCGATTTGACAGTCAGGTCGCAACCAATGGCATAAACGGTATCTGTGGGATATAACATCACCGCACCGTCTCGCAGGTTGTCCCTTATTTTCTCTATTCGGCGTATTTGAGGGGTTTCCGGATGGACTGTGTAAATCGTTGCCATAAGTCGTTTCCAATGATTGCAATGGTTAGATGATCTTATAGAGTAGCGAAGGTGAAAACGTGTAAAGCCTAAATTCCACGACCTTAACTGGGTAAAATATGGAGTCGGCATTTGAAAACACAGGTGCAATTAGCCAGTGAAGCTATTTATTTACCACACCCCCGAACTTACCCCAACGGATACGACGCCAGACTGTGCGATCGCGGTTGATGTGCTAAGAGCCACAACCACGATTGCTACAGCCTTACACGCAGGTGCTGAAGCCGTGCAAGCCTTCAGCGATATTGATCGGTTAATGCAAGTGAGCGAAAAATGGCTCCCAGAAAAACGCCTTCGCGCCGGAGAACGGGGCGGATCAAAAGTCTCGGGTTGTGATTTAGGCAATTCTCCCCTCGACTGCACGCCAGAGCGCGTCCAGGGACGCCGTTTGTTTATTACGACCACGAATGGGACTCGCGCCTTACAGCGGGTGCAGAATGCCCCTGTGGTGCTAGCCGCCGCCATGGTGAATCGTCAGACGGTGGTGCAGTATCTGCTTGAGCAAAAACCCGAAACCGTTTGGCTTGTGGGTTCAGGCTGGGAAGGTTCCTACTCTCTAGAAGATACCGCTTGTGCGGGTGCGATCGCAGATAGCCTGATCTCTCAAACCGATCACTCTCTGGGCGATATCGCGGGTAATGATGAAGTCGTTGGCGCTCTTGCCCTTTATGCTCAGTGGAAAGACAAGATGTTAGAAATGTTTCACCATGCTAGTCATGGTCAACGTCTACTGCGATTAAACGGTCATGAGGATTTAAAGTATTGCGCCCAAGCGGATAGTTTGGATGTTTTACCGATTCAGAAAGAACCTGGAGTTTTAGTTAGAAAATTCTGAAGGTTTCAGATACGCCATAGCGCGTCTTTTCCCCTAACTTTGTTCAAGGAAACTGGTTAGGGTCAGCTAAAAAGTAACAAATCACAGGGATGCAATAAAGTTTTTTAAAGGCTCAAAAGCTGGACTATTCCAATTCCAATAACCAGCTTTTGCTGCTTCTCCTAAACGTTTATCTGGTTCAATTTGCGAGGCTAACCAAGCATGAACTTTAGCTTTTGCCATGTTTTTGGGTTGTCTTCCGGTCTGATTTTGAATACATTGAAAATATGCGTCTACGCAAGAAATTCCTAAATCATCAACAATAGATTGAATACATAAATCTTCTAACATTCCTTCAGTGTTATTATTAGGTAATATAAAAATTTTACTACTTAGTTTTTCTCCCAATTGTCCAGATTCTGGTATTGGTAAGTTATTATTGATTAAAGCTGTTTCAATACTTTGAAGTGCCGCATCTTTATTCTCGTCAGCATCCCTGGTTATTCCTAAAGAAATCAGGTCAGAAAATCCTGGTATTAATCGTAAAGTCTTCAGGTAGTTACTTAGGTTAGTTTTCCCGTTATATGTTACTACTTCAATATTGTTTATATCCATAAATTTTAATAATTCAACGAAAACTAATTTTTCTTCAAGTCCTTCACCTAAAAGTAGTTTTTGTTGAGTAATTTTAGTGAGTTGTTTCATTAACGCATTTCCAAATTTAACTCAACAGACGTAGTAATAGTATCTCGGTCATAATTTAACATTTTAATATTGTTACTTTCTTTTTCTCTTTCTAAACGATAATAAGAAAAATCATATATATCTAAAGCGGAAAAAGCTTCATTAGCTGCGGCTATACACTCCCAACTGTGAGTGGTGGCAAATATTTGAGTATTAACTTTTCTCGCCGCTAAAGTGATAGCTGTCCAAACCTTGACTAATATTGAATAATGCAGTCCATTTTCTATTTCATCTATTAAAACTGTCCCCTCTGAAGTATTTAAAATAGATAAAACTATAGATAATAATTTTCCCATTCCTTCTCCCATTAACGGGACTGGAATTAATGAATCTAAGCCGATATCTCCATAAATCATGGGAATACCTCCGGTTACTAAAACCGCTAATTTATTGAGGCGCGGCTCTAATATTTTTAATATTTCTATTACTTCATTTTGGCGATTTATTGCCTCTAAATAACTAAATCTTTCGGCATCTTCAGTGGGAGAAATTCTCAGTCTACTACTAATAAATTCACTGTTAGGCAATGATTCCAATGATTCTAGTTGTCCTTCTTCTTGTTTTACCGCAATCTTTATTTCATTAAATTCTTCATCGCTGGTTAAAAATATTTTAAACCTAACAGCCTGTTTTTCTTGGTGATAATATTCTAACTTTAAGTCTTTTAACGTTCTTTTTTTATTGGATTTCGCATTAATTGGAAATAATCTGGTGTCTAATGCTTTATCTAGTCTTAATTTAAGTTCGCTAGATTGATTATATTCATCAATGGTACTAATTTGAATAACTCGATTAATGTTTTTTTTATAGAACAACCATTCACAAATATCTTCAACATCAATAGTTTCTTGACGAAAAACACCCCTAAAAATGTTCAACTTAAAAAGAAGTTCAATAGAATTCAAACTTGACAATAAAAATATGGCTTCTAAAAATGCTGTCTTACCAATATTGTTGACTCCCCCAATTAAGTTTACCCTTTTGAGGTTGTCAATCCTAAAGTGTTCAAAACATCTAAAGTTTCTAATGGTAATTGATTTAAACATAGTTGGTAATCTCTTAATCCCATTCCGGCACAAGACTCTGTAATAAAAACCTAGCGCTGATAGGTATTTCAGCCATTAACAGTACCTAATCTTATAGTGGGAAGGGAGTATAAGCGATGATATCAGTGTGCGATCGCTTGAGCCTACTTCTGCTCCCCCTGCCTCCTACCGAATCGCACTGGCAATCAAACGCTCCCAAGCCCAATCAGGTAGCAGCCAATGCAAAAATATATAGAGTTTGGCATCTGTTGGTGTCGCATACCGCCGCTTGGGATGGCGACTATTCACCGCCTTAGATACTGCTTTGGCAACCACATTAGGACTTGAGGCATTCTTGTAATCTTCTAACAGGTTTGCCATCGGTTCAACCGCTGCTTGGTATGCTGAACCTTGAGAGTTCTCTCGTAATGTCTGAGCAGCAATACTCGACCATTCACTTTCAATCGCCCCCGGTTGCACAACCACCACGCGAATGCCAAAGGGTTTGGTTTCCATTCGCAAGGCATCGGATAACACCTCAACCGCGTGTTTCGTGGCATGATACCAACCGCCGATGGGCATCCAAATTCGCCCTCCCATCGAACTGATATTCACGATTGTACCGGATTTTGCCGCCCGCATTGAAGGTAGAACCAATTGCGTCAGCCGCATTAAGCCAAAAACATTCACATCAAACTGTCGCTTTGCCTCTTGGAGTGGTACATCTTCTAGCGCCCCGTAGGAACCATAACCCGCATTATTCACCAGTGCATCAATTTGTCCTTCAGCAGAAAGTAGGGTTTGCACAGCCGTTGTCATACTGGCATCATCAGTCACATCAAGGGGCAGAACTTTGGCGCCCATTGCTTCAATATCCGCCATTTTCTCCACTCGCCGCGCCGCACCATACACAATCCAACCCTCTTTTAGAAGTTGCTGCACAATCGCTTTACCGATCCCAGACGAAGCGCCTGTAACCAGAGCCACTTTTTTCTTTGAACCGCTAGACATAGGAAACTCCTAATTTTAGGAACTACAAAGGACGAATGACTAATGACAAAGGACAAATGACTAATGACCCCTTAAAACTGTTGCAAAAAGCGCAAATCACTGGTATATAAACGGCGGATATCATCAATTTGGTGCATGACTAGGGCAAAACGTTCCGCGCCAAACCCCGCCGCAAACCCGGTATAAACTTCTGGATCATAACCAACGGTTTTCAGCACATTGGGATCAACCATTCCACAGCCGCCCATCTCTAACCATTTCCCTCTCCATTTGACATCGACTTCCGCCGAGGGTTCTGTGAACGGGAAATAACTGGCGCGTAAACGCACATCGACATCTTCACCGAATAATTCTTGGAAAAAGACTTTTAATGTCCCTTTGAGATCTCCAAATGTGATGTCCTCATCAACGGCTAAAATCTCAATTTGATGGAAAACAGCCGAATGTGTCGCATCAACGGTATCCCGGCGATAAACCCGCCCTGGGGCAATAATTCGGATGGGGGGTTCATTATTTTCCATGTAGCGAATCTGTACCGAAGAGGTATGGGTTCGCAGCAGGTTCCCATCGGGGAGATAAAAGGTATCCTGCATATCCCGCGCCGGATGGTCTTGGGGGGTATTTAATGCCTCAAAATTATAATAATCGGTCTCCATTTCCGGTCCCGTGGCGACGGTGTACCCTAGACCGACAAAAATATCCAGAACTTGGTCGATAATGCTATTGAGGGGATGAATTCGACCTTGAGATTTATACACCCCTGGCATGGTCACATCAAGGGTTTCGGCGGCTAATTTTGCTTGAATTTGGGCGGCTTGTAACTCCTGGCGCTTGTTGTCCAGAGATTGTTGGAGGGCTTCTTTGACTTCATTAGCCAGCGCCCCAATTCGAGGTCTATCTTCGGGGGATAGCTTCCCCATCCCGCGCAAGATTTGGGATAACTGTCCTTTTTTCCCCAAGTAGTTGACGCGCAATTGTTCCAATTGATCCAGCGTATCCGTTTTTGCGATCGCAGGAGTGGCTTCTTGTTTGAGGGCGACTAATTGAGTCTCTAGCTCGTTGAGCGAAGTAGTCATGAATCAAGTCGTGATCAGGTTTGAGAGAGGCAATGCTTGCCAAGGCTTTTCCTAGTTTACCCTTATCGGAAGAAGGCGAGGGGGAAAGAAGACCTTATTATATTCCGCCAACGCCAGAATTAGGAGTGCGATCGCTAATATAACCGCTGTGGCGATTCCACCATACTCGACTAAGGTTATGGGGTTGATTTGGGTTAACGGTGTGGGTGTGATGGTTTCGATGGCGTTGGCTTGGGGTTCTAGATTCGGTTGGATTTGCGGGTTGGAGTTGATCATGGTGTTTACCTCGGTTATCGATACAACCATGATGGCTTGGGTAATAGGTATTTTAGGTAGGTACAAGTAGGGGACTGGGTAATGTTAGGGTTTGTAGGGAAATGTAGGATAATGTTGGTTTTTCATTTGTCATTTGTCATTTTTCATTTGTCATTTTTCATTTTTCATTTTTCATGCGTCCTTTCCACCTCTGTAGGGGCGACCCGCTTGCATTAATGAACAACACCAATCTACTCAATTGAATCGGGTTTCCACCTCTGTAGGGGCGACCCGCTTGTACTAATGAACAACACCAATCTACTCAATTGAATCGGGTCGCCCTCTTGTCAGTTTGTCGTCAGCGTTGAAGCGTTGATGGCGAAGACAGCGCAACTACAAGCGCAGTTACAAACTGGCAGAATGGGGATGGGTTTGATAAAATTGGCAAATGAATCTCAAGGCTCACTAATGAACTCAAAAGAGGCGCTAGAATTCATCAACAGGCTGCTTAGGGAGAAATCCCAGCCCGTTTTGGATGAATCAGAAGAGGCGATTTTTATTGGAATTTGGGATAAAAAAGAGTATCGGGATATTGCTGCTAAAATTATTTTCAGTGAGCAACATACTAGGAAAATGGGTGCAGATTTATGTAAGAAAGTTACCAAATACTTAGAGATACGAGTTCGTAAACGCAATTTTCGGAAGCAAATAGAATATCGATATAAAGAATGGTCAAACCAGCAAACTCATGGGTTAAAATCCGATGCTAGTACCTTGGAAATGACCTCTCCCCCTGCCCCTCTCCTACCAGGAGAGGGGAGTAATTTCTCGTCTTTCGGGGAGGATAAGGATTCAGATATTATAAATGACAATATAATCACCAATCCTTTCACTCCCCAACAAAGCAGAATCGACAATCCACAAGACTTCTTTAACCGAGAACGGGAAATTAGGCAGATATTTGAGGTGATTAATAGTGGTAGCAGTGTTGCCCTAATTGGAACAGAGGGTGTCGGTAAATCTTCTTTACTTTCCCAGATTTGCCAACTGGCGGATACTCATCTCCATTCACCGCGTCAGCCTGTCTTTCTCGACCTAAATTTGGTTGAAGATGAAAATGATTTTTATGGTGCATTATGTGATGAGATTGGTATACCGAAAAGTAACTGAAGCTGAAATTAATCAGTTAGTTGAGGAGAGTGGGGGTCATTTTCCGGATACAGGTACTCGATATACAGGTATTCGATTAGATACTCCTGCCCGTGCTGCGGCTGCTGGATTTTGGTATCTCCATAACAAAAAACTCGCCAAAGCAACGGAAGCCTTTGCCGTTGTCCGTTCTCTTCTCTATGGCGAGGAACTCTTCACCCTCGCCCAAACTCTCACCACATTCAACGAAGCCAAAGAACCCACCACAATTGCTACTTTAGAAGTCCCCAATACCCCCAACGAACCCTTACTACGTCCCATAACCTGGAACACCATAAACGCTCTCTATCGAGTCGTCGAAGATGTGCGAGTGGTTCAGCGTAGTGTCTCTCGTTCCACCCGTTCCTTTGCCCTCAACCGCGCATTAGGAGAACTGGAAACTATCCTTAATCGTATCGAAACCCTACCCGAAGCTGAACGAGAACTGATTAAAGATATTGCCCAAACCTGGCAAGACGCCTTATTACAAATTGCGACTGAAATTGGGCAGATTTCCATCACTAAAACCGTTACCAATCCTTATGTAGTAGGTGACCCCGTAGAAGGGAATCGCTTTGTCGGACGAGATGATATTCTCAGACAATTAGAAGAACTCTGGGTTATGGGTCAACAACTCCAATCCGTTGTTCTCTATGGTCATCGCCGCATGGGGAAAACCTCGATTCTTTTAAATGTGGCAAACTGTTCCGGTTCACGGGTAAAAGTCGTTTATATTAACCTACTGCGTTTAGGCAGTCCCCAAGGTGTCGGAGAAGTTTTAATGGCGATAAGTGATGCGATTTCTGATGCTATCGGTTGTCCCCCTCCCGATGATGATGCTTTGCTAAATCTTCCTTATCGGACGTTTGAACGCTATTTTAAACAGGTGGTCGATATGGTGCAGGGGACAGAGACGGAGACGCGCCATGGCACGTCTCTACAGGGGTTAATTATTGCCCTAGATGAATTCGAGAAAATCGAGGAACTCATTGAAACAGGAAAAATCCCTAATGACTTTATTGGCTATCTGCGGGGATTGGTGCAAATGAATGCTAAAGTCGCCTTTGCTTTTGCCGGGTTGCACACCTTAGAAGAAATGACCGCCGATTATTTCCAACCCTTTTTTGCCAGTGTTATTCCGATTCACGTTGGTTTCTTAGAATCTGCTGCAACTCGCCAGATTTTAGCCAATCCCAGCTTAGAAAATCCGGATGCGACTGTTTCAGATGTCCCGGATAATGAGGCGGTTGATTTTCCCCTACACCCCAGACGCCCTTGACTTCATCTATCATCTCACCGCAGGTCAACCTTATTTAGTTCAATTGGTGGGATTCCAACTGGTGCGCCGTTATAATGATTTTGTCTTTGAACAGGGACATTCTCGTGACCCTGTTTTTACGGTAGACGATGTGGACGCGGTAATTAATGACTCTGAATTTTATCAGCGAGGACGGTATTATTTTGATGGGGTTTGGGGTCAAGCAGCGCGAGGGGTTGCGGGTCAACAGGCAATTCTCAAGGTTTTAGCACTTCACCCGGATGGGTTAATGATTAAGCAATTAAGGATAAGGTTAGCAGAATTATTCAGAGAATCAGGACTTGCGCCCCTAGAGGAGAAACAATTAGAGGAAGGGTTGGAGACATTAAAACGCCATGATGTGATTCAGCAAAAGGGTGATTATTGGCAGATTATCGTTGAACTATTCCGGCGCTGGGTTTTCAATCAATAGATTGTCATTTGTCATTTGTCATTTGTCATTTGTCATTTGTCATTTGTCATTTGTCATTTGTCATTTGTCATTTGTCATTTGTCATTTGTCATTTGTCATTTGTTGAATCAATTTTTTACCGAATTGTAGTGGCGTGACATACCGACTTTTATCAATTAACCTTACGCCAAGAAACCGTAGGGGCGCACTGACGTGCATTGGTATAAACTTAAGGTGAAAGGCACGACTGGCAAGCTTTTCACCCTCATCCCCTAACCCCTTCTCCCATCAAGGGAGAAGAGGAACAATCACAGAAAGACGCTTGCAAAGCATCTCTAGAATACCTTTTCTATATCGCTTTCTTCTTGCTCCCCTCTCCCCTGGCGGGAGAGGGGCTGGGGGTGAGGGGTTGTAGCTTAAGTTGACACCAATGACTGACGTGCGCCCAATTCAATGGTCAAATCTATTTCACCCTTTTTAGGAAGCTCCATTCAACCGCAAACAGTTGAAAAAACATAATATGAATGTCACTGATTCAAGCAGAATGTTGCCAACTTGGACGCCTAGAAATAAATTTCCGGCTGAAAGCTAAAGTAAGCTAAAGCTTACTGAATATTTGAATCCGTTAAAATGGGTTTTGGCTTTAGTTCAGGGCTTAGGCTAAAATTCCGAATAGGAACATTTGCGACAAAATGATTCTATTTGATGTAGAAACTTAGCCTGCTACGCCTCTACACTGGTAAAGACTGACAACTATCTTCCGTTAAAATCGCGTGTCTTCAACCAATCCCCAAACGTTCCCCTTAATCCTCGGTATTACTGGTGCCTCTGGCTTAATCTACGCAGTACGTGCCGTGAAGTTTCTCTTAGAAGCCGACTATACCATCGAACTCGTAGCATCAAAATCAGCCTACATGGTTTGGCAAGCGGAACAAAATACCCGTATGCCTCCAGAACCCGAACAACAGACACAATTCTGGCGTCAGCAAGCAGGTGTACCCAAAAAAGGCAAGCTAATTTGTCATCGCTGGGGGGATGTAGGTGCAACCATTGCCAGTGGTTCATTCCGAACGTTGGGAATGGTGATTATTCCCTGTAGTATGAGTACTGTGGCAAAAATTGCTAATGGTTTAAGTTCAGATTTATTGGAACGGTCAGCCGATGTGCAGTTAAAAGAAGGGCGTCAACTGATAATTGTACCCCGTGAAACCCCATTCAGCTTAATTCACCTGCGTAACCTCACCACCCTAGCTGAAGCCGGAGTAAAGATTGTGCCAGCAATTCCCGCCTGGTATCACAATCCTCAAACGATTGAAGATTTAGTGGATTTTGTTGTAGCGCGTACTTTTGACCAACTCAATATTGACTGTGTTCCTTTAACGCGATGGCAAGGCGGTTTTAGGGAAAAGGTTTGACCCTTTGCTTGGTTCAGGGAATCGGATTTGTAGGGGCGGGTTTCACAATTATCGTTTTTTACCTTACCCAAATGTAACTAAACCCGCCCTAACCAAGTCACGGCGATTAAAATCGCTGCTACACAAGCAAAGTCCGCCTACGCGGACTGAATTATAATGGGGGTAGTTTGACGCTCCCGTCGCTAAAAGCGAGGGATTCTTGAGCTAATCACTGCCCTTTTGGGTTACCCCTACTAAGGTCTTACACGATTATGTCTGAACCGAGCTTACTAGAATATCACTTGTTATCTAGTACCCACTGGTGGTTC
>NZ_JAVKBY010000171.1:0-28068 GCF_040222985.1 Coleofasciculus sp. F4-SAH-05 | reverse complement strand
AAGAAGGCAACTTGTTCAGGAGAGGGTTGGAGCTTTACAACTATTGTGAGAACTTGTTTCATGGCTAAACTATACCACCACATGGGATAGAAAGAGAGAGATTGAAAATACTTCGGGGATTGACCCCTCGCATTTTCCGCTATCCCCCTACCCCTTACTTCGTTGAAGGGGTAGCCCCTCGCGATTCGGGTGGGATATCCTCCCAAGTCGATTCCCAACCCATCCAAACCTTTATCCAGAATCAAACCAACTCCGATACACCGATTTGTCCCGGTGCAGGTGTGGTGAAATGTACCACCTACAATGGTGTCAATGTCTTTATTCATATTATTATTGCCTTGCTCATTGCCCTGCCCATCGGTTGTATAATTCAATGGATGCGCGATCGACACAAACGCAGAGGGTAAGTAGGTGGACATTGGGGATCGTCATTCGTCACTTGTAAATTCTCTCCCCCAGCTTCCAGACGTAGCATGCTACGTCTCTACATTGCTTCCCCTTATCGCAGCCCCATCCCTTGCAACTCTTGACGTAACCGTTGCGCTTCCTGGGGATTGGTGACTTGATGACGGGCGATCGCACTCTCAAATGCTACTGAACTTTCAGGTATTCGTCCCAGTTTAAATAATACAACCCCTAAGTTTTGGTAAGCGTCGGCATAGTCGGGATTCAGTTGAATCGCTTTTTGATAAGCAGTTATCGCGGCTTCCCACTGTCCCAAGGCTTTTAAGGTCATCCCCAGGTGATTGTATCCCATGGCAAAACTCGGATCAATGTTCACCGTGGTTTGGTATGCCCGTTTCGCTGTGGTTAAATCGCCCACGCTGAATAACAAATTGCCTAAATTATTATAGGCTCCCAGTTTAAGTTGGGAGAGAATCGGTTGCTGGATGGCGTCTTGATAGTGATCTGCCGCTAGTTGGAGTTGATTCTGTTTCCTGTAAGCATTGCCTAAATGGTAATGTAATTCAAATAATACAGCAGCATCTACCTGTGAATCCGTGAATCCACGCTTCAGCAGGCTAATCCCCTCCTCCACTTTACCGATTCGCACATAAAGCGCCCCCAATTTACTGCACAAGTAGGGATCATTCGGATGATCAGCCAGAAATCCTTCCATTGCTTTCTTGGCGCGAGTATATTTATCCAACGACGCGATCGCACTCGGTTGATAGCCATAATGTAAAATGCCCACCGTAGACAGGGAAATCACCTGCCAATCGGGTTCTCGCTGCACCAATTGACTGACACTATCATCCACCAGAGAATGGTAGGGGCGAGAAAAATAGAGATCGGGGTGATGGCGGAATAAACGGGATACCAGGGAATAGGGCGATTGAGTCGCACCCACTTCTTGACGGATCAGATTAATCACCAAGTTGCGATCGTTTTTTATCGCCTGTTGGATTTCGGGTACAATTTTCGGCGTTAACACCTCATCCGCATCCAGCACCAGCACCCACTTCCCTCGCACATATTGCAGCGCATGGTTGCGGGCGGCAGAGAAGTCATTGCACCATTGAAAATGATAAACCCTTGCCCCATAATCTGTAGCAATATCAACCGTGCGATCGCTCGATCCAGTATCTAGGATCACCATTTCATCCACAACTGGCTGCACACTCTCCAAAACTTGGGGTAAACTGGCTTCCTCGTTTTTCACAATCATACATAGACTGAGATCCATACTTAATTCCCTCTTTAGTGACAGTCAAACATGAAACAATAAGATATGTTGATTCACCATTAATACTAGAAAACGATGCCAAAACCGACTCAAGCCCACATGTCTCGCACAATCTCTAAGAGTCAACCCAGTGGTCCGAAGGACATGACTAAGCGCCAGATGGAATATTATATGGGAGCGAAGCTGATTGAGGTTGGGGTTAATCCAAAATCTGCTATTTATCGTTGGTCAGTAGAAAATAAAGGAAGTCGTGAAGTCTGGACGTATAGCGCCTACTGGAGTGATTCTAAACAGGAATTATTGCACAAGGAACAGGAATCCTAGGACAAAAAGCTAGAAGGCAGAAGGTAGCTACGTCTGGGAGTAAGGGTGTAGGGGCGGGTTTTACTAATAGCGTTCTGTCGATGTCTGATAACTTAGCTAAACCCGCCCTTCAAGGAAAGCAGGGGAAGTAATGGTTATCGGAAAATAAAGTCCACTTCATTAGTCTTAGTAACTGGATGTCTCCCTGTTCCCTGTTAAGAGTTCCCTAATCTCAACCGTTCGTTAACTTTAATTGTGTCCACCCACTTACGAACATTTAACTTAATTGAGCGACTATCTGGTTTTGTAAGACGGTTTGCTCGGTGAGTAAGTCGTCTACTGTTAATCGTAAAGCGCGATCGCGATCCACTGAAAACTTGAGTTTAATCCGATCGCGCCCCGGATTTGCTGGGGGTGTAAGCTGGGCAATGGTTCTGGCACCGTCGCGATCATTTAAGGGTTGTACTGCGGTTTTGCCGCCACCGAGTTGGCGCGTGATTAAGCGATCGCCTTCAAAGTATACCTCGGTTGCTCCGGTTTCTGCGCCTAATTCTCCGACAATTAACTCAATACTCGGTTGATTCTCTACAGACGCCCCTAATACTAATTCCACGGGATTACTCATCGGATAGGGTTGTCCGGCTTTAATAATGGAATGCCAATTGTGACAGTTATTCCGTCGATCCCAGTAGCGAATCCCATAGCTATGGTAGAGGAAGTCTTGGACTTCTATGCCTTGAGCTAATTGTAATGCGCCTTGGGCGATGGCTTCAAAGGGTTTGCGGGAACGAATCTTTTCGGCGTTAAAATATTGCTTCACCCAACTTTGTACGGCGGGAATTTTTACGGTTCCCCCCACTAATAATACCGCATCAATGTCTGCGACTTCGATGCCACTACGCCGTGCTTGTTGCAGGAGTTGGGTCATTCTCTGATTCAGGTTATCAAAGAATTGGTGATCCGTTAAAATGGTTTCAAAGGTTTGCCGATCCAGATTCAGTTCATAACTCTCTAGTGTTTCATCATTAAAGTAAACTTCTGTGGCTGTCGGTTCTGTCGATAGCTTAATTTTCAACCGTTCCGCCAATCGCGTGGTTAAGGGCGATCGCGAAATTCCTTGAGTTTTGGCAAAATAATCCACCAGCCAGTTATCAATATCTGAACCGCCTAAGTTTTGCCCTGCTTTGGCGAGTACCCGGGCTATTTTGGGCTTTTGTCCCGAACGTTCACCTAAGACTTTTTCCCCCCATTTAAGGATAAACCCCAGGGGCTTTGTTCCCGTTTGTACCTCTTGATTTAACTGCACCAGGGATAAATCTAAAGTCCCCCCACCGAAATCCACCACGAGGAGGGTTTCACCTTCTGCTACACCATACCCCAAAGCGGCGGCGGTTGGTTCATCCAGTATCCGCAGTTGTTCCACGGGTAAGGATTGGCAAACCCCTGTTAACCAGTGGCGATACGCCTCAAAACTATCGACGGGTACGGTAAGAATTAAGCAGTCAATCGTGTCGGTGGGGGAAGGGGAGAGTTTGGCGATAATTTGGCTGAGGAACCATTGTCCAATTTGCTCAAAACTGATAGTTTGTTCATCCAATTCCGGCAAAAATCCCTGAATCTGTGAGCCTATCCCCCGTTTAAAGCTGGAGAAAAAGCGAGGATCGGTGGTAAGATCTAAGCCGCGATCGCGCACGGTTTGACCGATAATAACATTACCCTTTTGGGCATCCTCAACATAGACCAAACTGGGAATCAGGGGCGGATTTTGGGCAAGTTGTATTGATAATCCGGGTAGGTTGACGGTTTCCGCTTCTCCCGTGGCGGCGTTCCAGCGAGTTACGACAGTATTGCTTGTGCCAAAATCAATTGCGTAGTTTGTCATTTGTCATTTGTCATTTGTCATTTGTCATTCGTCATTCGTCATTTGTCATTCGTCATTCGTCATTCGTCATTCGTCATTCGTCATTCGTCATTTCTGTTCGCCGTTTTCTATTTTCTTTATCTACTGCTGTGCATTTTATCATTTCCTAAGCATTTATACTTATTGACATTTAAATTTGAGATGGAAGCATCCCATAAGACAAATCCTCAGCAGTGGCTATCCATCGTTACCGATAAGTTTCGCATGAGCAGTAATGGAGGTCCCGAATATACAGCAGAGGATATTGTTGAAGCCGGAACCTATAACCTATTCTTAGGCGATACAGAACATTATCGTTCTTCAGAAGAGTCCTTTGATTCATCCTATCAACTTTTCCACAGTGCGTTTCCTAATGGTTTTCATTGGGAACTCATTGAAGTATTATCAGGTCCACCAAATGTTGTCTTTAAATGGCGTCACTGGGGGACATTTAGTGGCTCGTTTAAAAACCATACCGCCACAGGAGAAACGATAGAAATTATTGGTATTAGTGTTGCTCAGGTGACAGAAGATTTAAAAATTCAGTCGGTTGAACATTATTTTGACAACAGTGCATTTCTTCAGAAACTGACGGCAGGTTGTCCCGTCCATTAATCCAGTGACATCCTCCCCCACTAATTTTAAATATAGTGGGGGCTTCCCCATCTCACGATAGCAACATTGATTATTCATGATTGATCGGAATTTCGACAATAAACTCTGTTCCTTGACCGGGATTGGAAACACAGTGAAGTTGACCTTGGTGTTTTTCGACAATAATTTCGTGGCTAATTGATAAGCCTAATCCCGTGCCGCGTCCGACGGGTTTTGTAGTAAAGAATGGATCAAAGATTTGGGGAATAATATCGGCATTAATTCCGGCACCATTATCCGCAATCCGAATCACCGCGAATTCCGTTGCTGGTGGTTCATCTCCATTCTCGTCGGAACTCTGATGCTTTTGAGCCACTTCGGTACTAATTTTAATGTGTCGGGGGACAGGTTTATTGTCTAAGGCATCAATTCCATTACTGAGTAAGTTCATAAACACTTGATTTAGTTGACTAGCATAGCAGGTAATTTTCGGTAGGTTTCCGTAATGTTTACTGACTTCGATTTTCGGGCGCTCGCCTGATGCTTTCAGCCGATGCCGTAAAATGATTAAGGTATTATCGATACTCTCATGAATATCAATGGCTTTGCGTTCGGATTCATGATGTCGTGAAAAAATGCGTAAGGATTGAACAATTTGCTGAATGCGCTCAGCACCTATCTCCATCGATTTGATTACATTCTGCCAATCCTCACTGACGAACTCCCAATCAATATCCTCAATAATCTCTTGAATGGCGTCTGGGGGATGGGGATAAGCTTCACTATAGGCATTAATTAAGCGAGTGAGATCGATAAAATAATTTTTAGCATACATGAGATTCCCGCCAATAAAGTTGACAGGATTATTAATTTCGTGAGCTACACCTGCCACCATTTGCCCTAAGCTGGACATTTTTTCATTATGAATCAGTTGAGTTTGGGCACGTTTGAGTTCAGCCAATGCTGTCTCCAGTTGGGTCGATTTTTCCTGTTCTCGTTGAATCGATTGATGTAAGGCTTCCTCGGCTTGTTTGCGTTGGCAGATATCTTTGAGTGAACCCACCATCCGCTGAGGTTTTCCGTCCTCATCCCACAGGGCTTGTCCCCGGCATAATACCCATTTATAGGTATCATCTTGGCATTTCAGGCGATATTCGATTTCATAATACGAAATTTTTTGCTCTAAATACTTTTGGGTAGTTTCAATGATTTCATCCACATCATCGGGATGGATACGACTGAGCCATTCATCGAAACGATGTACAATTTTGCATTTGTCATCGTGGCAATTTTGATTACCGATAATTTCCTGAAATCGCTCCGATGTAAACACTTCACCTGTCTGCAAATTCCAATCCCAAATTCCATCATTATTCCCTTTTAACACTAATTGCCAGCGTTCTTTACTTTGGCGTAAATCTTCTTCAATTTGCTTGCGTTCGGTAATGTCTTTACCAACGGTGATTACACAGCGTTTTCCATGCAAATCAATAAACTCAGCCGATAATAACAAGGTAATAATCTCTCCCGATTTAGTCTGCCATTCTGTTTCCCAATTATCCAGTGATCCTTGGTGATGTAAACGCTGTTCAAATTGAACCATATTCTCTGGTTTTACTATCACGTTCAGCTCAAACATCGTATGATTAATTACGGTTTGCCACTCATATCCCAATAGCTCAAGAAAGCTATGATTTACATCAATATAACGTCCGTCTGGGTAGGTGGTAATCGTAATCGGATCAGGGCTACAACTAAATGCTTTGGCAAATTTTTCTTCTGAAATTTGACGGGCAACTTCGGCTCGTTGACGTTCTTGGGATTCTAAGCGTAATGAAATGATATCGGCAATAGAACGGGCAAAATTTTGTTCTTCTGCTGTCCAATGTCGCCTGGTTTCTATCTGTTCGATGCATAACAACCCGACAGTTTCTCCCCCTAATCGTAGCGGAGCGTCTAGCATTGATGTAATGTTTAATTCCTGTAGGTAAGGCTCAATCAACTCACGGGTTCTGAAATCGCGCATCGCATCATCTGCTACAACCAAGGAGGTTTCAATTAAAGCGTTGAAATAAATAGGATAGTTCGCTAGGGCTAGATTTAACCCAGCACTATGTTGGCAGGTACTTTGCTGAAATAAATCCAGACATTCAATATGAGTTTTTTGGATATTATGGAGCCAAATGCTGACTCGTTCAACTTCAAGAGTACGAGCCGTAACTTCGGTAATTTCCTGAAACGCTAATTCTAAATTGCCCTTATATAAAACTTGATTTTTAGCCAGTTTTAGTAGTAAATTATTTTGATGACTAAGCTGTCTTGCCTGTTCTCTAAGTTGGTTATCAGCTTGCTGGCGATCGCGAATTTCTTGTTGGAGTAGACTATTTTGTTCTTTTAACTGGTTCTGTAATCGTTGCAGGAGTAGTTGATTTTCGATGCGAACTAGAATTTCTTCCGGTTGGAACGGTTTAGTAATATAGTCAGCCCCGCCAATTTTCAAGGCTTTTACTTTATCAGCCGCTTCCGTCAACGCACTTAAAAAAATGATCGGAATGTCTTGGGTTTTTGGATTTGACTTCAGACATTGACAAACACTATACCCATCCATATCCGCCATGACAATATCCAGTAAAATCAAATCAGGAGGCGACGTTATTGCCGCATTGATGGCGAGTTTACCACAAATAGCCCGTTGAATATTATAATGTTCTTTCTCCAATACCTTCGATAAAAAGCGTAAATTATTGGGGTTATCGTCAACCACTAATATCGTTATTTTAGGTTTATTCAATACAGTTGATACTTGTTGACTTAGCATCGCTCTAGTCCTTATGAATGATTGATGGTAGTCTGAGTTACTCGCACAATAACATCCAGTCTAAAATTATGAAGTAAATCCGTTAATGCCTTGGCTAAATCTACCTTTTCTGGCGGCAGTTCTTGAATCAACTGAGCAATCATTGCTTCATCTAACTGATTAGCTGCCTGAGCTAATTCCGTCACCCAGGCTAAAGGGAGACGGGCTAATTCTGAACAGAAAAACGAGTCTGATCTCTGACTTATGCCATAACGGGATTGATGCAGAGGCAAGCCCTCCGATAACTCTTGATAACGATAGCGCACTCCTAAATGGTGGGCAATTGTGTCAAAAATTTGCTCCTCTGTAAACGGTTTCCGGACAAAATCCTCAGAGCCGACGGCTAAAATCTCCTCTCGCCTTTCCTCAAAGGCGCTAGCGGTTAAGGCGATAATAATAGTTCTAGATAAATCTAGGACTGAGTTGGATTGAGATAACCGTTCTTTTTCTTTGCTTTTAAGCTGTCGTGTTGCTTCTAACCCATCCATCATTGGCATCCGTGTATCCATAAAAATCAAGTGGGGTTGCCAAGTTTCCCATAACGCTAAGCATTCCATTCCATTTGCCGCCTCCCGCACCTCAAAGCCAATTGGTTCGAGTAATTTAATCAGCAACAGACGATTTTCTGGGGTATCATCAGCCACTAGGATACGATAGATCGGTTGATTGGGTTCTAAACCAATAACACGCTGACGGGGTTGGGGGGTGACGGGGTAGACATCTGCCGGACTAATTTTAATACCAAATTCAAAAATTGTCCCCTTGCCGACAACACTACTGACGGTAATGGTTCCCCCCATCAGTTGCACAAATTTGCGGGTAATGGTTAACCCTAAACCTGTCCCTTCCGCCATTTTTTGTCCGGTTTCGGTTTGGACAAAGGCATCAAATAAGTGGTCAATTTCAGCCGGAGAAATACCCGATCCCGTATCTTCGACTTCAAACTGGAGTCGGGGGGTAAATGCTGACAAGGATGATGAAGGGTTTTGATCGGTTAACGCCTCAGTTGCCAAATGTACTCGTAAGGTAATAGTCCCCTGTTCGGTAAATTTAATCGCGTTACCTAAAAGATTAATCAAACAAACCCGTAATTTTTTCGCATCGGTTTTTATAATTTGCGGAACATTGGGTGCAACGATGAAAACTAGATTTAAGTTTTTCTGTTCTGCTTTAATTTGGAACATTTCTTCCAAATTATCTAACAAGCGATACAGATCAAAGCTGCTTTCATAGATGGAAATAATACCGGCTTCAATTTTCGATAAATCTAAGACATCATTAATTAAGTCCAGTAAATGTTCACCACTGCGATTAATAATACCCAGATATTCGCGTTGTTCCGACGTCAGTTTCACATCACGACTCATCACTTGAGTAAACCCTAAAATAGCATTCAAGGGCGTGCGAAGTTCGTGACTCATATTGGCTAAAAAT
Source organism: Coleofasciculus sp. F4-SAH-05 (assembly GCF_040222985.1). NCBI lineage: Bacteria > Bacillati > Cyanobacteriota > Cyanophyceae > Coleofasciculales > Coleofasciculaceae > Coleofasciculus > Coleofasciculus sp. F4-SAH-05. The sequence continues at coordinate 19,293 of NZ_JAVKBY010000171.1, read as the reverse complement.
TCACTTTTCGCTTTCGAGGCGGCGGCGGCGGCTTTTTCTGCTTTGCGGCGCTCTTGTATTTCCTGCTCTAATTTTTGATTGCGATCGCGTACTTCTTGGGATAGCCGCCGAATCATCAGTTGATTCTCTACCCGCGCTAAGACTTCTTCTACCTGAAAGGGTTTGGTAATGTAATCAACGCCTCCCACGCGAAAGGCTTTGACTTTATCCAAAACATCATCAATTGCGCTAATAAAAATGACGGGAATGTCATGAGTCTCTGGATCAGCTTTGAGGTGTTCACAGACTTGATACCCATCCATTTCTGGCATGCGGACATCCAGTAAAATCAGATCAGGTTGAGCGGATTTAGCGGCGCGAATTGCCATTTTTCCTTTGACCACACCTCGCACTTGATAGCCTTGATCTGACAAGGTGGCGGATAAAACTTGTAAGTTTTCTGGGGTGTCGTCAACAATTAAGAGGTTGCCTTTAGTCATTTGTTATTGGTCTTATGTTATTCGGTATTTGAATCAGGGGGGGTTTTGTGGCTCAGTTATTAGTTTTTAATTAGGGTTAGTCCCTAAACCATCCGCGTCAACTTAAGGTGAAAACTAATACTGACAAGGTTTTACGCTGTTTCTGTCTACTCCTTGACATTTTCCCCCTCATCCCCTAACCCCTTCTCCCTCCATGGGGAGAAGGGTTGAGCTTAAGTTGACACCAATGTCCCTAAACCCGCCCCTACTCAAAATTAAAAACCCGGTTTCCTTGAACAAAGTGAAGGGTCAACACTTAAAACCCCTTCATCTCTTCTTCAATTAAATCGATAATTTGATCACAACGGAAGTTATTCACCATATCTGTGATAGCTTGGGCGATCGAGGCGTGGGTTGGGGGAATTTGCTCGATAAGTTGGAAAATCCGTTCGTTATCAATCGAATCTGCGGCTTGGTATAATTCATGAATCCACTCCTTGGACATAATTGTCAGGGCTTGAGCCGTTAGGGGTTGATCGGATGCTGGGCTATCACGCTCTAACGCTGTTGATGCAATTGGCTGTTCGTAGACATACTGCACCCCTAAATAGTGGGCTATCTTATTAAAGATTACGTCTTCTCGGAAGGGTTTGCGAACAAAATCGTCACAACCGGCTGAGAGAACCAGCGATCGCTCTTCTTCAAACGCGCTGGCGGTGAGGGCTAAAACCACGGTAGCTTGACCTTTGAGATGCCCTTTGATGTGTTTGGTGGCTTCATATCCATCCATCACAGGCATTCGCATATCCATCCAAATCAGGTGAGGTTCCCAGCTAGTCCAGATTGCGATCGCGTCTTGCCCATTCACCGCTTCTCGCACGGAAAATCCCACGGCGGTTAGCAGTTTTACCAATAATAAGCGACTTTCTAGGCGATCATCCACGACTAGGATACGGTAATTGGGTTGTCCAGGTACCAAGCCGACTACGCGAGGAGTCGCTGACTGGGTTTCTGGCTCAATTCCCTCCACCCGGTTAACGTCAATATCAAAGGTAAAAATAGTGCCTTTGTTCAAGCGACTATTGACCTGAATCTCTCCGCCCATGAGTCGTACAAATTGTTGACTAATCGGCAATCCTAATCCTGTGCCTTCTAGGGATTTGCGCCCCGTTTCAGTTTGCACAAATGCTTCAAATAATGATTCAAGTTCCTCTGGGGCAATACCGGGTCCCGTATCTTCAATTTCAAATCGGAGTTGCGCTTCCTGGCTCCCAGACGTGCCGTGGCACGTCTCTACATTCTCCGCACCTGTGCCCCTTGGCTCCCCTTGCACCTCTTTAACGCGCAAGGTAACCCCTCCCTGGCTGGTAAATTTAATCGCGTTGCTCAGTAAATTAATTAAGACTTGGCGCAGCTTCCCTTCATCGGTTTCCACATAACGGGGCAGGGTTTGCTCATAGTCAAAGACTAACTGCAACCCTTTAGTTTGAGTCGGCAAGTTAAATATTTCTTTGACGGTGCGGAGTAACCCATAGAGGTCAAAACTATAGCCGTTTAGTTTAAGCTGACCTGCTTCTATTTTGGACAATTGCAGCACATTGTTAATTAGGCTGAGTAAATGTTCGCCAGAGCGACAAATAATGCCAATATGATTGCGTTGTTCTTGGGTGAGGGAAGAGTCGCGCCCCAACAACTGAGCAAATCCAATAATGGCATTCAGAGGAGTGCGTAATTCATGACTCATATTGGACAGAAATTGACTTTTGGCACGATTCGCCTGTTCAGCCGTTTCTTTGGCGCGTTGTAAAGCAAATTCCGCCTGCTTGCGATCGCTAATATCTCGCGCTACAACGATCACGGAGATCTCCGAAAGGGGTGAAAATTTAGCACTAAACCATGTTGATGTGCCGTTAAGGGTTAAACTGTACTCTAGATCCTGGGTTTGCTGAGTATTTAGGGTTTGGTGAATGCAATCCAAAAAGGTGTCGGCTTGAGGAGACGGAAAAATGTCATGTAAGGTTTTGCCGATTAAAACATCTGTGGGTTGGTAAAGTAGGTTATGATTAGCTGAACCCACTTTCAGATAGCGTCCTTCGGCGTCTAAGACAAATATTAAGTCACTCATCGCCGCAAAAAGACCCCGTAGTTCAGTCTCTGAGGATTTTAAGGCTTTCTCGACTCGTTTGCGATCGCTAATATCTTGGCTGACGGCGATCAGACAGGGTTGGTTATCTAGGGTAATTTGTTCGGCTGAGAGTAAGGCGGTGCGAATATGCCCCGATTTGGTACGAAATTCAAATTCGTAGTTGCGAATAATCCCTTTGTTTGATATTGCTTTTAACATCCGGTTTCGGTCTTTTTGATTCACCCAGAGATTCAAATCAAGGGCAGTGCGACCGAGAATTTCTGGGGCAGAATAGCCGGTAAACTGGCAAAAGCTATCATTCACATCAATATGACAGCCATCACTCAATCGCGTGATTGTCATGGCACTGGGACTAGAACGGAAGGCACTGGCAAACTTTTCTTCTGATTGATATAATGCCAATTGGGTGCTTTTGCGATCGGTAATATTGCGGGCAACCCAGATAACAGAATTATTGGGTAATGGGGCAATACTGGCGGTAAACCAAACCGTTTGATTTGCACTCTCTAAACTGTAATCAAAATGAATCGGTTCTTGGATTTTGATAACCTGATTAATTTGCTGGAACCAGCTTTTGGTATTGTCACCATTGAGAAACTGTGCAATAGTTTGGTTAGTCAAGTGGATCGATTCTTCAACATCACGAGTGGGTCGAGTTGGTGCAATTTGAATATCATGAGTTTGAGGATTAATAATTAGGATAATATCAGGCATTGCCTCAAATACTGCCCGCATTTTGCCCTCAGAGGTTCGCAATTTTTGCTCCAGTAACTTGCGTTCCTCAATTTCTTGGTGGAGTTGCTGATTTTTGGTTTCTAATTCTTGGGTGCGATCGCAGACTTCTTGTTCTAGGGTTTGGTTATACTCGGTTAAAATTTTCTCGGTACGTTTGCGGGCGGTAATATCTTTGAATACACTAATGCCATAGAGTAGAGTTCCCTGTTCATCATAGATGGGCATTGCCTGCATTTCTAGGGGAATTCGTTGATTCGGGTGACGCACTTCTAAGTCGTCAACGGTTACGGTTTCACAGGCGAGCGATCGCGCGATCGGGAAGCGGTCTAAGGGGTACAATTGATCAGTACCCGCTAAATAGATCTGATAGGTATCACAAAGCTGATTCGTGTGGATAGTCGGATCTAAATCCTGTGCCAAAATCTGCTTGGCTTTTTGATTCATAAAATAAAGCTTACCGCTAGCCTCCACCACCAACACGCCAACCGGAACCGCTTCCAAAAATTGCGCCAGCCGACGTTCGCTTTCACGCACCGCTTCCTCGGCTTGATCATGCAACTGCTCGAAAACCAGATCACCGTGTTCCGTAGATGTCTCTAGTACTATTTTTAAATCAGTATTTTCTTGCTGGAGGCGTACATTTTCGGCTTTAAGTTTATAAATATGTAACTGAGTCTGGATTCGGGCTAAAAGTTCGGCTTGAGTAAAGGGGGCAATTAAATAATCATTCGCCCCGGCTTCTCGGAGTGAGGGTAATTCAGTGATAAGGTTGTGAGTAATTGAGACAATAATCGGTATATCATTTAGCTGTGTCACTTTTTGCAGCTTTTTGATGGGTTCACTGATGTTAACCTCTGAATGATTAACAGCTATCAGGATTAAGTCAGGTAGAGAATCAGGATCGCTATCAATAATAGATAGAGCTTGTTCAAGGTTTTCAGCGTGAATTAGGCTATATTCAGAGCTGGATAAATGCTTGTTAATAGTCTGATAATTATCCGAATAAGCAGCAACAATCAATATCTTTATCGGTTTTAGATTCGGCAAAATATCCATGGTATTTATTAATATTTATGCTCACCACTCGCTGTCTTACTACTGGCGTGGCACACCTAATTTGGTGGATTAAAATTGTAGGGGCGCACCGACGTGCATTGGTATCAACTTAAGATGAAAAGCACGACTGGCAAGCTTTTCACCCTCATCCCCTAACCCCTTCTCCCACCCCCCTCGTTCCCCCCTACGAAGAGGGGGGAGGACAGAGGATGCTTCGCTTTTGTTGCATAGGAGAAGGGGAACCATCACATAAAGACGCTTCCAAAGCATCTCTAGAATACCGTTTCTATATCGCTTCCTTCTTGCTCCCCTCTCCCCTGGTGGGAGAGGGGCTGGGGGTGAGGGGGTTGAGCTTAAGTTGACACGGATGACCGACGTGCGCCCAATTTCACTGTCAAATCTATGCCACCATTTTAGCTGTGTCAGTCCACTACATACACTAAGGAGAAATTACAGGCTGACTCGTAGAATACTTCCGTAACAACTGATTAACCTCTGGATTATACAACCGCAAATAATTCCAATAATTCTCAAACACTGCCTCCACATACCCCTTCGTTTCCCCAAAGGGAATCTGCTCAATGAACGCATCGGGATCAGTTGTATCATACTTCCTGATCCACTTCGCCACATTCCCTGGACCAGCATTGTAACTCGCGACGGCGAATAGAGAATGGTTATTGTATTCTTGGTGAGTGTGATCTAAATACCATGTCCCCAATTTGACATTATCATTGGGATCAGTTAAATCATAGTCCTTGAGCTGAATTTTATCGGCAATCCATTGACCCGTTCCCGGCATCACTTGCATTAACCCCCTGGCTCCTGCTATAGAACCGATTTCCGGTTCAAACCGCGATTCTTGGCGAATTAAACCAATCACCAATAAAGGATTCAGTTGACGTTGACCCGACCAATTGACAACCGAATCAAAAAATGGTAGAGGAAACAGTGTATACCAGTAAGCTGGTTCAGCCCGCAAAGCTTGCCATTGGCGACGTTCTTCCGGGGTTTCGCGCTGACTCAAAAACCAAACTTGATTAATTCCATTGATGTTATCACCAATGCCTAAGCGCATAACGCCATCGGTAAATTGTTCAGCAACTGTGGGTTCCTGGCGATTCTGAAACTCGGCTTGCCAAAGTACCCAACTATCCTGATTTTGTCCTAATAGATGCAATTCTTTTAAGGTATCCGATCCAACCGGAAGTCGCGATCGCGTTTTCGGTAGCACCACCGTCGGATTCACATCCCGCACCGTGGTAAAATCCCCCACATCCCAGCCTAAAAATCGGGCAGACCGCCACGCATAATAAGATTCGGGATACTGTGTCAAAATATGCTCAAACGCGGATGTAGCTTCATCTTGGCGTCCCAGTTGCATTGCCCATCTGCCCACCCAAAACGCGGCTTCCGGGGCGATGGCACTATCGGGACTATCTGTGGTAATCGGTTGCGCCCATTGCCATGCTTCTGCTAAATTCCCCGCTTGGGCTTTCTGGTTTGCCATCTGCCAACGATAGTCTGCGGCTGCATTAGAACTTGGATATTGGGTTAACACCGACTGACGGGCTTGGGTGGCGGATTGAGAACTCCCTAAGGCGTCTAGGATGTTGGCTTTGCTGAGTAAGGCTTCGGGGGCTTCATCGGGGAACTTCGCCACCACTTGATCCAGATAGGGGATTGCCTCTTTAGAGGGGAGAAGACTCGCCAAACGTCGCAATCCTAACCCCGTTTCCTTAGCATCGGGAAAGTTCTGAATCAGTTGTTGATAGGCGGCTTTGGCTTCCGTGCGTTTTCCTTTCAGGTGATACCCGCGCCCCACTCGATAAGCATTTTCGGGTGTGGGTGGGGCTTTGGTGTAGGCTTTGGCAGCTTTAGCATAGTCTCGGGTTTGCCAATAGCCAAAAGCAATAGCCTGCCAGTCTTCGGGCTGTAACCCAGACGCATACTCATCCACCAAGCGATCGCGGATTACTCCATTACTCGGATCATCCGGTGCTGCTTTGGCTAGAAGTAACAGTAAATCCAGTTGCTTGGGATTCTCTTGCAGCTTTTGGCGGACAATATCTAGGGTACCCGGATGAGTCGGAAATTGTGCGATCGCCACTTTCCAATAGTCTGGATTCGATTCACCTAACGCATACAGGGCGTGGGCGGCGACGGGATCACTGGGATAAGTCTCTATAATCTCTTGCCAAGCTTGTTCGGCGTTAGCTGTATCCCCCCCCATCGCGGTGTAGGCTTGAGCGCGTTTGAGGGCAATGTGAGAGGCTAACTGGGGATACTTCGCGTCTAATCCCTCAAGCCATTGAAGTGCCGCCTCTGGCTGCTGTTGTCCAATTAAATCCGATGCCAACAAATAGCGGGCGCGATATTGATCCAGGGATTGACGCCCTGAGGCAATGTCCATCAGTTGTTGTGCCCTAGCTTCGGGGGATAAGGATACCAAGGGTAATACTAGGGATTGAGTATCCTTTTGGGTCAAACCTAGTTCACTTTTCGAGGAGTCAGCCCCCCAGTTTTCCAGAATACCAGTCTGTCGGAGAACGAACCAAGACGAACCACATACGGCAATAAATAGCAATCCCGCCCCGACTGCTACAGGAACTTTGTATTTTTGTACCTTTAGCATGAAACCTCTTTCGCCCAATACTGATAAAATCTACTGTCTCCCATTGTGACGAACGATTCAGCAAATTGGTGGCATTCAGGGGAAGATGGGGGAGTTGTCGGGGCGGGTTTGACAGCTAACGGGAAGGTTTTCACCCTGATATCCCTAAACCCGCCCCGACTAAATGACAAATGACGAATGACGAATGACAAATGACCAATAACCAATGCAATACTAAAGATGAGGTAAAAGATAAGAGACAGAACGAAGGAATGGAAATTCGAGCCACGGATACACCACGGGTAGATTGGACTGGTGATGCCCTAGCACTGGGATTTTTTGAAGATGCTGTGGAGTTAACCGGCGATTTAGCCCAACTTGATCAGAAACTCTCCGGTACGCTGAAGGAACTGATTGAGGAAACCGAGTTTAAAGGAAGCGTTGGCAGTAGTGCTGTAACTCGTGTGGGTGCCGGTAGCTCAGTTCGTAAAGTTATTTTAGTCGGATTGGGGAAATCGGATGCCCTAACCGTAGATAGTTTACGTCGAGTAGCGGCTGCGATCGCGCGGATGGCAAAGCAGCAAAAGAGTAAAACTCTGGGTGTTAGTCTCCCGGCGGCGAATAATGATACCGCACTCAGCGCTCAGGCGATCGCAGAAGGGATTACTCTAGCATTGCATCTGGATAATCGCTTTAAGTCAGAACCCGAAGATAAGGGAGCAAAATTAGAACAGGTTGAATTACTCGGACTTGGTGATGTGCAAGCCGCCATTAACCAAGGGAATGCCATTTGTCAAGGGGTAATCTTAGCACGAGAGTTAGTCGCCGCCCCACCCAATTCTGTCACCCCGATGACGTTGGCACAGACAGCCCAGGATATTGCCTCTGCCTATGGGATGACGCTAGAAGTATTAGAAAAAGACGAATGTGAAAAATTAGGCATGGGCGCGTTTTTGGGTGTAGCCCAAGCCTCAGAAATGCCACCCAAGTTTATTCATCTCACCTATAAACCCGAAGGAACACCACGTCGGAAAGTGGCGATTGTGGGGAAGGGATTAACCTTTGATTCCGGTGGCTTGAACCTGAAAGTCTCAGGTAGCGGTATCGAAACCATGAAAATGGATATGGGAGGGGCGGGTGCTACCTTTGGTGCAGCTAAGGCGATTGGTCAATTAAAGCCAGATGTCGAGGTTCACTTTATTAGTGCGGCAACAGAGAATATGATCAGTGGTCATGCATTGCATCCCGGTGATATCATCACCGCATCCAATGGCAAAACCATAGAAGTGAATAACACCGACGCTGAAGGGCGGCTGACTCTGGCTGATGCGTTGGTGTTTGCCGAAAAGTTGGAGGTAGACGCGATCGTGGATTTAGCCACCCTCACCGGGGCTTGTGTTGTGGCTCTCGGCAATAATATTGGTGGACTTTGGACAACCGATGACACCCTCGCGGCTCAATTCAAAACCGCATCAGAAAAAGCAGGCGAAAAATTCTGGCAGATGCCGATGGAAGAGAAATACTTTGAGGGAATGAAATCACCCATTGCTGACATGAAAAACACCGGTCCTCGTGCAGGGGGTTCAATCACAGCCGCCCTATTTTTAAAGCAGTTTGTGAAAGAGACATCCTGGGCGCATTTAGACATCGCAGGTCCGGTTTGGGCAGATAAAGAAGACGGATGCAGTAATGCTGGAGCGACAGGTTTTCCGGTTCGCACGCTGGTTCACTGGGTTTTGGCATAATACCAAGTTGCAATCAAAGCGGCAATCTGTTAACTAAATTGGATGGATTTGTAGGGGCGCAATGCTTGCCATTGGTGTCAACTTAAGGTAAATAGCTCTTAGATCGGGGGGGGTATGGGCGGGTTTTACAGATAACATGGGATCACCAAACTGATAACTTGAATAAACCCGCCCTTTAAAAGAACCGGGGGAGCAGAAACCCCATAGCTGAAAATTAGAATTGGTAAGGGTTATGGCTTAAGTTGACACGGATGAATGCTTGCGCCCTGATAACCTAGCTTTAGTTAACCCACAAAATGGGGAGTACATAATGATAAACGAAAAAAATCAAGAGAGTATTGAAATCCGTGGGCATTTAGGTCCGATTAAGGCTATAGATGCTCCTCTTACCTTAGAAATATCTCCTCTCACCGTTTTTATTGGACCACAAGGAACAGGTAAATCTCTAGTAAGTCAATTGTTATATTTCTTTCGTGATGCACAGTACTTAATTTCTACTCATTCAAAGCAAGAAGGTCCAGAAATAAGTGTCAGGAAAGTAATCGAAGGTATTCGTTCAGGCGAAAAGAGTGCCCGTTCATTTTCATCTTTTTCATCTTTTGTAATGGACAACAATGTAGATATTCAGTACACAAAACAAGACAGTAATCAAGATAAATATGACTGGACAATTACCTGCTATCAGTCACACCGAACAATCCGACCGAAGCGCGAGTTTAATCAAGCAATTAGATCATGGTTGATAAAAATAGCAGAGAATCCCTCAGCATCAGGAGATATTCAATCAAATGTCCTATTTATTCCAGCCGAGCGATCGTTTTTTTCACGTTTAATTAATTCAGATCCCCAGTCTCTAGGAGGGTCGGAATTACCTATTACAATGCGTGAATTTACGACGTTTCTCTTCAAGTCAGCCAATACTCATCAAAAATGGCAAGAAAGTTCTCAGAGAAAGCCATTAGAAGTGAGTGAAATCGATAAGATAATTACGCATGAATTACGTGGGTATGCCGTTTTTTCTAGAAAGGGACCTTATGCTCGTAGATGGCAATGGATGCCTGAAAATAGTAATCGTCCAATTGAAATAGAAATGGCATCTTCGGGGCAAATGGAAACTTGGCCCATGGTTTCCATTGCTCAAGCAATGTTTGGATGGGAAACATGGCAAAGACCATTATTTATACATATTGAAGAACCAGAAACACACCTCCATCCTTCTGCTCAAGTTGCTATCACTAAACTATTAGCTTACTTATGTAATAAAGGATTTCGGCTTGTCATCACCACTCACTCAATATTTGTCTTGTATGTTTTAAATAATTTGATTTTAGCGGCTCAGAATTTGCCTGAACAAAATTTTGAAAATATTCCCAACTCTTCATTTAGGCTCCCATCCAATCAGTTGTCAGCCTATTTATTTTCAGAGGGGACTGCTGTTTCAATTCGCGATCAAGAATCTGGGCAATTGGATGAAAGTAAGCTGTCCAGTGTATTGGGCAATCTTGAGATGCAGTATAACCAAATTCAAGCTTATGACATTTTGTGGAGATAGCGTGTAATGCCTTTGGATTGTACAGGTGAGAGCTTACCGGACATTCCCGAAATTGAATCTCAAGAAAATCCCAAATCTTTGGATGACTTTTGCTTGATTTTGAATACGAATGATCAAGTTATCTTTATTAGTAACTCTACATCATTAGAAGCAGTGTATATAAATCCAAGTTCCTACAAAATAATTGGAGTGCTCATTGCTCCGGCTAATACAAGAAGCTTTAGTCGTGGGGAACTTAACCCTATAGTTGCAATTAACTCTCACAAAGTATTAATCAGAACCTTACCCAAGAATGCGTTGTCTGATTGCAAAATAACATGGACGGATTTGCTCCAGAGGATAGGTTTACCTCCCAACTATAGAGCAGGTACATCAAATCCTGAGTTTGATATTCCTGTCACTCATACTCCGTCATAAAATTTCTGGCAAATTTTACTTTTAAATAGTAGTTTAATTGTATCAGCGTTAATCTGACGTTACCTCTGGTTCATACTCGTGACAGCCTTCGCAGGAACCGAGAGGGTTTACAGCACAAAGCAAGAATGCTGAATTTGCATAATATCGACAGGTATGCTTTTTATCGACCGTGTTTGATAATTGCCTCATGCGTTGCTCATGAAAATCAATCAAGCGTTTAATCTGAGCATGGGATTTCAGCCGCATGCGTTTAAATCCAATTGTTGTCATCGCTAACTTCACCAAGGACAGTTGTGGGGTCTATTTGCTTAATTTTCTATAGACAACAGTATAATAATCCCTAATTATGCCATAAAATATCTACCCAATTGCACAGATACAATGGGTAACCAGATGCATTAATCAAAATTTGCACCTTGCCCTGGCGAATAGTTCAGTCTATTTGAAAATATATCCTCAGAAATGTTAACAAGCCTCAAATCCTTACTGTTGCCTGTTGCCTGTTTCCTCATCTCAACTGTCAACTTTAATGAAAGTTCGACTACTTCTGTCTGATCAATTTTCCATCTGGCACAAGAACGAAACAAGGGAAAAAGCCGCGTCTCCTGAGAAACGCAGCTATTGATTTTAAAGACTCGGTGCGGTAGAATTCCCCTACTAATTAGTTCTAATCAAACTAAATTGGCAAGCAAGATATAGCAACTGCCATAGCTGTTAGGACACATCATTTATGTAGAGACGTTGCATGCAACGTCTCTACTTTCCCTTCTCTAAGCTGTCATGCATTTAAATTGGGTATTAGTAGCGAGCAAGATGCAAAGCCTGCGGCATGGCTTCGCTTAACGCACTACAAGGATTTCGTCATTATTGACATTAAGGTTTAAATGCCGAACAGCTTAGGGCGCGACTACATCGGCAACGGTTAACGCATTCAAGTTATCGAGATTAATTCCCGAAATACTATCAAGCGTTTGTCCGCCAAATTCACCGTACATTCTAGCCAATGCCCCGGTTAAGCCAGCATTGTAGTCCATCGCCACTTCATTGCGGATGAAGTCAGTGCGGTCATCGACATAATCAAAATCATTAGCTGAAGCTGGACCTCCAACAAGTGCCCCGTAGAGGGTGTGTAGATTATTGCGAGAATCACTGATATTTGTCACTCCAGAAGCCGCACGATGGTGGGGATTGAGTGCATAGTCCTCACCAAAACCCACCATATAGCTGAAGTCGCGGGGATTATCGCCTAAGATGTAGTCAATTTGCCCTTCAGCAAACTCCGAGTATTGACCATTGGGGTCATTCACCGTATCCGCGTAGACGCCAGCCAGGAATGAGGTATTGGCGCTGTAGCGCAGAGAACCCCACTGACTCAGCCATGCAAGTCCACCATCGGTATAGGTTGGGGTGCTACCGCCGGGAAGCCAGGAATCTAACCAGCCTTCCACATCACTCTTATACTCAGATTTGCCCGTTTCCTGAGCTAACAAGATAGCCGCGCCATAAGACTTGTCATCCCACGATTGCGTCCACCCTGGACCAATTCCTTGGTATAAACTTTCGGCTTTGTTGAGATACGTCGTATCCGTACTACCCGCCGCCTCCGTTGCTTTGTGCAGCCAAGTCGCGCCCCAAACTAGCTCGTCTTGGAAGCCGCTGAAGGAATTGTAGAATTGACCCGCATCTGGAATCGCGTCGGTATATGTGCCGCGATATTGGTCAGCAAAATCGTAGAGTTGTTCGGCGTTCTGTAGCAGGGTATCCGCGTAGGCTTCGTCTACCCCTCGGAAGACAATCGAAGCCGCCGCCAGAGACGCCGCCGCTTCCCCAGCTAAATCAGACCCAGGATTCTGAGGGTCAATTTTAAAGGCGGGTCTTTCCATGGTCATGTCTTCCGGAGCGCCCCAGAAAGCGTGGTCAATGTTACCGTCTCCCACCTGTCCGTAAAACGCTTGGGTGCTTTGACCATCGGTGACATGAGCTTTGAGGATGTAATCAGTCCCCCACTTAATCGAATCCAGAATCTCTTCAAATTGTCCACTTTGCTGATAAGCCTCCTGGTATTCAACCGCACCCCAACCCAGCATCGTTAGGGAAGCGGCGCCTGGTAAGCCAAACTTAACGTGGTCTCCCGCGTCGTAGTAACCGCCCCTCAGGTCAAGTCCTACATCTGAGCCATCGTTTAGAGCCGAATCACCGCGCCAAGGGAGAGGATTGTGGTCGGGTAAGTCGCCAGAACGTTGAGCATAGTAGAAGAGGATAGACTTTTGCAGCGCTTCCCCATAATTAAAATCCCCTTGCTGAGGAGGGGGTTGGGAGGAATCGTCGTTCGTAATCGTTCCCACCCCTTGAGAGTCGCCAATCGTGGCGTTGGTGGCTTGGGTGAGGTTGACCTTAAAGGTTTCATTACCCTCTACCGTTGTGTCACCCAAGATGGGTACGGTAAATGTCTTACTGGTTTGCCCAGGGTTGAAACTTAATGTACCGGACTTAGCGGTATAGTCAGACCCGGCAATAGCTGTATCATTCGCCGTGGCGTAGCTAACACCAACAGTCTGAGTACTCGCGGCTGAGAGGTTGACAGTAAACGTCGCATTTTTAGTGCCACTATCCCCTTCGGTGATGCTGACATCATTAATTGATAACTGGGGCAGGACTGGGGCAGAATCATCATTATCGATAATTGTGCCAACTCCTTGAGAATCGCTAATTGTCGCGTTATTGGCTTGGGACAGGTTCACCTTAAAGGTTTCATTTGCCTCATCCAGGGTGTCACCGATAATCGGTACAGTGAACGTTTTACTGGTCTGCCCAGGGGTGAAACTCAGTGTACCGGATTTAGCGGTATAGTCAGACCCAGCAATGGCGGTGTCATTCGCCGTGGCATAATTAACGCTGACGGTTTGATTACTCGCGGCTGAGAGGTCAACGGTAAATGTCGCGTTTTTAGTGCCGCTATTACCTTCGGTGATGCTGACATTATTAATCGAAAGGGTTGGTGGTGTGGGTGAACTGGTACTGGGGACAATATCAATGTAGTTAACATTGAACGAGTCGGAGAGCATATCCAGACGCAATTGCTGACTCCCTGCGGAGAGGTTTACCCCTTGAGCTGTCACATTTTGCCAAGATTGCCAGCCACCCGTTCCGCCAAAGGTCAAGGTTTCGCTTTGATTTCCTACGGAAACCTTTAAGCTGCGCGTACCTTGCCGCGCTGAGGCAACACGAGCGACAATGTCGTAGGCTCCGGCTTCAGGAATGTTGACATTATAGGTTAGCCATTCTCCTTGCTGAATCCAGCCCACATTGTAGCCGCCACCTATATCTGTGGTGGCTTGGATATCAACATTATCAGAGCGATACGTCCCCCCTGCATTGCCTGAGCTTTTATCGAAGAAATTGACATAGTTTTCCGCTTGAACTCGGATGGGGGTATTAGCGGGGGGAGTGCTAGAGTCATCATTGCTAATCGTACCCACTCCCTGAGCATCTGCAATGGTGGCGTTGCTGGGACTAGAGAGATTTAGTTTGAAGGTTTCATTGCTCTCGACTGTCGTGTCCCCAGTTACAGGTACACTGATGATTTTCGAGGTTTCTCCCGCCGCAAAGGTAAGCGTACCCGATTTAGCGGTGTAGTCAGACCCCGCCGTGGCTGTACCATTGTCAGTCCCGTACTCAACGGTCACCTCTTGGTCACTGGCTTCGGACAGGTTAACGACAAACTCAGCCGCAACCGTACCACTGTCACCTTCAGTAACCGTTACATTATCAACAGAAAGCGTCGGTATGGATGGAGACGTGCCAATGGATTCTTGATTGAGACTATAACCTGTTGGTTCAATACTCTCGCCGCTACCGTTGAAACCGATAGAGACTGTACCGTCAGCCGCTAGCGTGCCGTTATAACTGAGGTTGCGAACTGTATAACGGTTGCCCTCTTGACTAACAATTTCCGCACCCCAGATATTAGTAATTTGAAAGGGAGCGTCAAACTCCAGAGTCCAACCATTTACATTGCTGGAACTATTGTTGGCAATTGAAAGATTCGCGGTAAAGCCACTTCCCCAATCGTTGGCAACATCAAAATCTACAGCAAAAGGCATTCTTTTACTCCTATTAGTTAGTTCATTAAGCAAGAACAAATCACTGGTTTTGTTCTCAGAGCAGGAATTGGCGGCTACAATAATGTTTGCTCGGACATTGTTTGTGGTGCTAAGCTGTCACGCATTTAAATTGGGAATGGGTAGCGAGCAAGATGCTCGCACTACAAGGATTTTGCAATTCTTGACATTATGGTTTAAATGCCGAGCCGCTTATTCGCAGGTACCACTAATAGCTATTCTGGCAATTAGAATATGAAGTGTCATCATTTTTTGATAAAGTTATATTAAAGATTGATAAAAGGAAAATAAAAGCAATATTTGGGTTTAAAAATAAAAATAAATATATTTTTTGTTCTGAAAAATATATTTATTATTGGGTTCATTCTTTTTTATCTACTTACCTATTTACGTTCAGGATGGGTTGTTGCTGGGGATGCAGCCGCCATTTGACTAATTCGAGCGATCAGTTGATAGAGACGTCCAGAATCTTTGCGGTTAAAGTAAAAAATTAAGCGGGGCAGATCTGCCGTTTCATCCGGAAGTTCTTCCGGCAAAGCCTTAATTTTGTCAATCTGACCCTTGACGATGATATCGCTAAACTCAGCATTAAGCTGTTCAACCTCAGCATCAGACAACTCTGATTTAAGTCGCATCACTTTCTTGTCATTCGTCATTCGTCATTCGTCATTCGTCTTATGTTTGCTCCCCTATCTTCCCTATCTCCCCCATCTTGCCCAGCTTTTCAACACCTCTACACTAAGACTCAACATCCCGATAAACATAAATATCTCGCTCCCGCCCTACAGCAAATCTGAGGGAATGAGATAACGTTTTGCTCGATTGGGTGATGAAAATAATCACAGCTAAGACAATCAAACCCGCTGCGCCCAGAAAAATGCTGGGATAGCCCAGAGATTCAGCCATCGTACCCCAAAAAGGTCCTGCGATCGCAATCCCTAAATCAAACCCCGCAATACAAGCCGAGAACACGCGCCCACGTTCATGGGCACCGGAGCGATCGGAAATTAAGGCGATCATCAAGGGTAATAAAATCCCCGCCCCTGATCCTTGAATAAAACCAATCACCAAAAAGGCTTGTGGGGTTTTCGCTTGAGAAAACAGGGTTAAGGCGAGTCCATAGCCAATCAGACTCCCGGTAATAAACACGCCTCGCCCATACCGATCAGACGCCCGCCCCGCGATTAAACGCATCCCGAAACTCCCAATCGCCACCGCCGTGAAAAACCAGCCCGGATTTAAATCGACATTTGTGGCTCGGATATACAACGCCGCAAATGTACTCACCCCACCAAACGCCAACCCAGCCAAAAGCAACACCACAGCCGGAATTCGCAGCCGGGGACTTCCCAATAGCTGCCAGAATCCTTTGAACGTCAGTTTAGCGGTTTTCTGTTTGGCTCCCTGGATTCGCTCAGGTTCCCTCACCTGGCTAGCACAAACAAATGCTAATAAACCCAGTCCCCCAGAAAATAGAAAAAATGCGGTGTAACCCGCTTGAGCCTCCAGCAATCCTCCCAAGGCAGGACCTAATCCCATACCCAAGGGCGTTACCAGACTCATATAGCCAATTAACTCTCCTCGTTGACCCACGGGTGATAAATCGGTCACCAAGGCGATATAGCCTGTCGTAAATGCCGCTAAACCAATCCCGTGAAAGACCCGGATTGCCATTAACCAGGCAATCGAATCCGCAAACAAATACCCTAAGGGTGCGATCGCCACCACAATCGTACCAATCAGGATCACCAGTTTACGGCTATGTTGATCGGCTAAATATCCTAAACGTTGGCGAAACATCAACAACCCGATCGCAAAGCCGCCCATCACCATCCCGACTTGCTGCGTTGTTCCCCCCATGTCTTCAATGTAAGGGGGTAATGCTGGTAGCATCGAAGCTAAACTTGACCAAAACAGAAGACCCGCCGCGAATAGAGCGAGTAGGTTCCTGCGTTGTTGCGCTTCCATGGTTATGAAGATTTTCATCTTGAGTCATCCTGGTTCTATTTACTATTCTTAACATTTAAAGATTAAGCAAATATTAAAAAAGCAAAATTTGGTTTAAATCTTTGCCATAATTTAATCATGTAAATTTAATTTAAGTGGTTACGTTCAATTCTTTTTTGTCATAAAATCAGTTACAAAATGCAGATAAAACAAGAAATCTATTGTCCGAATTGTGGGAGTAAAGCTCAACGAGAATACTGTTTTAAAACGAATCTCTCTAATACTCAATGTCCAGCGTGTGATTACTTGATGATCAACTGCTTCCGCACGGGTAAAGTGTTAGAAGCTTATGCACCAGGACTTTATGCTCATCGTTAAAACCTTATTCGGTTAGAACATATCCACCGATTCAGAGTAGGGACACGACATGTCGTGTCCCTACTGTTGTTTATAAGCTGTACCTCATCAACTTGAAATCTGCTGTATCTGCTAAATTTCGGCAAATTCTCAATATCTCTCTAATTTACGCTGTCTGAGTGCTGTTGGCTGGACTTGACAGTTGTAGAAAAATCTGACTATACTGCTTATAGTACATTTGTACTAATATAGGCTAGGCGATCGCGAGTCCAGTGAACCCCCTTAGACACCCAGATCACACCCGATCCCAATCCTGAGAGGCTAACTTAGGGAACATGCGATCGCGGATTGATGTAAGTTATTGAGAATAAGGAGACCAATTGTGGTTGCAACCAAAGACAGCAAAGACCAAATTTTTCAAGCCTTTGAGCAAATCCTGAACCAACGCAAAACCATTGACTCCAAAATCGCTACCAAGGAAGAAGAAGCTGAAAAACAGAAAAATCAACAGGTTCTAGACGTCGCCTCAACCTACACCGTCGATAGTATTGTCAAAGGATTAGCAGATTTACAATTATACTTTGGCACAATTATTAATCAACTCTCGGAAAAATTAACCACTGAATCAGCAAAAGGGGATCAACTCAAGTTAGCCATTCAGGTAGAAACGCAGCAACTACAATACTTACAACAAATTCGCGTCGTCGCTGATGCTTTGCATATTCTCACCCAAGAACATCAAGAAAACCTGAAACGTCTTGAACAAACCACCACAGAACAGCATCAGTCAATTGAGAAAGATAAAGCAGATAAGCACAAATCCTGGTTAAAAGAACAGGCGGAATTTGAGCAAAAGGTTCAGGAAGACGCTGAATCCTTAGCCAAAGAGCGACAACAGCAAGAATCTGACTATACTTACCAAATACAACGTCAGCGCAAAATTGAGGCTGATGAATATGAAACCTTAAAACGTAACCAAGAACGAGAACTGCGCGAAGCCAATCAAGAAAAAGAAAAACATTGGTCAGAACGGGAAAAAATCCTGCAAGAACGTCAGCCTCTAGTGAAAGACTATCAGCAAAAAGTTGATAACTTCCCCAAAGACTTAGATGAATCGGTGAAAAAAGCCAGGGAAGAGGCGATTAAAGAGGTTCACCAAGACGCCAAAGTTAAAGCGGAGTTACTGGATAAAGAATGGGAAGCCAGCCAGCAAAGTTATGAGTTCAAAGTTCAATCCCTAGAAGAAACAATTCAAAAGCAGACTGAACAAATTAATCAACTCTATGCTCAATTGCAGGATAGCCTCAAGCAGTCTCAGGCGTTGGCAATGAGGGCTTTTGATAGTTCGACAAACGTTAATAATGCTCCCAAAAGCAAAGCCTAGATCCGTTCTGTAGGGGCGGGTTTTATCGATAACGTTGTGGACAAAACCGATAACTTAACTAAACCCGCCCATCTAGGGTAAGCCGGGTTGTAGGGGCGGGTTTCACCAATAACGTTGTGGACAAAACCGATAACGTAACTAAACCCGCCCTAACCCAACCATTAACTGATCATCCATCACGATTCAGAATATCCCAGGTAAGAATTATGGCAAGCAAACCCAATAGCAAAAACACCAAAGCTGAAATTCTCGAATCTTATGAAGAATTATGGAAAGAGCGGAAAGAGTTAGAAGGTAAACTAAAACAACTTCAGAAAGAGGTAAAAAATAACGGCGCATCCCAAAATGATCAACAGTCTGGAATCGTGAGCAAAAAGCTGTCCGCCGCTTCTGATAAAATGACAGCAACAATGGATTGCCTGGTTGAGCTGCACGTTGGATTTGGTGGTGCGGTGAGTGAGTTATCGGAAAAACTCACAACTGAAGCCGCAAGTTTACAAGACTTGCGCCAAGCGGTTGCCGAAGAAACACAACAGCTTGAAGCCTTATATGATTTAGATGAAATTGAAGAAGATACGCTGGATGAGTTAATTGAAACTTACGAAGAAAACTCAAAAACCTGGTTCTTCAGTACTTATTATGCTAAATTGTTAGTTAAAATATTCAAAGCCTTTATATAACAAAAGGTTTGGGCGTTATCTGGATGTTTTTCTCAATTTTGAATAGCTGAGGCGCTACAATTATTATGGGGCTTGGTTTTT
>NZ_JAVKBY010000161.1:0-5898 GCF_040222985.1 Coleofasciculus sp. F4-SAH-05 | reverse complement strand
TTTGGTTGATCATTACAAGCTCTTAGGTTTAGTCAAAACTGAGCGCAAGCGGCATCGAGACAATGCCGCTCGCTCAAAAGAAATCTGGGCTTCTTCTGGTTAAGTTGACACCAATGGGCAATGCCGTGCCCCTACAGGTAGTGCCTGTGCCGTAAAGAAAGCGTAATATCATGTCCTAACGATTGCCCATAATTGCAATGCTGCAATAACAGGGGTTTCAGGCGTTTTTATTAGGGGGGTTTGACCGAACATGATATAAGTCCTAGTTTGGATAAAAATACGACGACCTAATAAACTTTTGTAAAAAAGCCTTGACGCTAGGGCATCCATCCTTCAATGTGCTAAGATAATCCAAATTCAACCGAAAATTCTTAGCGCCACTCAAAGCTGTTCACGCAGCTCTGAGCAGCTAACCCCCAAACTGCAGGAGCCAGTCTGGAAGCTAGAAGAAATAGTAACACTCCTCTAGCCACTCCGACTTCTTAAGGCAACTTATACGGGGTGGCTAAGATTTTGGGTCAATCGATTTAGGGTTGAGGATTTGGGCGTTTTTCCGGCAAAAAAGCCGATATCGCCACAAATCCAACATCAACTGTCCTAAATCAAGCCAACGCTACCACTCATACCCAAATCAGGAGTGATTCACCATGTCTCGTAACTTAATCACGGCTGGAATAATTGATCCGCACCAATTTTCTCTCGATAAAGTACGTCACCAAGTCGCTACATTTCTTAACATTCCCCTCCAGCAAATCGATCGCGTCGAATGCTGGCAACACCAAATCTGGGTCAAGTTAGCCGAATCCCGGGCTATCTTTGTCAGTTATCGCAACTTGCCCCTGTGGATTGAGGCGGGATTAGCAGCGATTGGGCGCTGTACCTCTCGTTCCCAGCTTGATGAATTAGGCGAAATCCTCCGTCGTGAACGTGACTGGTATGATCAGCATGAGCAACCCGAAGCCGTGCAACCTTGGCGTCAGGCGTGGGCAAAACAGGCTGAATATCTCAGAAACGAGGAAGAACGCAGCAAACCCATTCGCGCCCATCAGGAAGCCGGACAGGATTGGTATGGGGCTTGGAAACGGGTACTCTACTGTTGCCGAGATTTTAACCGACTTCAGGGATTAGCTGGGGAAATCAATCAACAAAGTCAGGAATTTCAGGATTTACCTGAGATTATCCAAAAAATGCAGCAATTGTGGCATCAGCGCTGGCAAGATCTATCGAGTGCGATCGCGTAAACCGTAGGGGCTTGGTAACCAAGCCCCTACCAAGCCCCTACGGGTGGTACGACTACATATAGGGTTTAATTGGATGATGTATCCTTATATGTGGGGTAGCCAGAGTCAATCTGGATGAATCGGGACTATCATTAGACCCGTCAGCTTACCATGAAGGTGAGCGATCGCGCCCCTTAACGGAATCCTTATCTCTATTTGTTCTATGTCCTTCGTTGGTCTACATATTCACAGTGACTACAGCTTACTTGATGGCGCGTCCCAGCTACCGCAACTGGTGGATCGGGCGGTGGAATTAGGGATGAGTGCGATCGCACTGACGGATCATGGGGTGATGTATGGCGCGATCGAGTTGATTAAAGTTTGTCGAGGGAAAGGGATTAAGCCGATTATCGGCAATGAAATGTATGTGGTTAAAGGGGATATTCAGGATAAGACGAAGAAGAAACAGCGCAAATACCATCAAGTTGTCTTGGCAAAAAATACCCAAGGCTATAAAAATTTAGTTAAACTAACGACAATTTCTCATCTGAAAGGAATCCAAGGAAAAGGAATTGTTCAGCGTCCTTGTATTAATAAAGAATTACTTCAACAGTACCGTGATGGATTAATCGTCACCAGTGGTTGTTTGGGCGGAGAAGTCCCCCAAGCGATTCTCAAGGATGACGGGCAAAAGGCACGAGAGCTTGCCAAATGGTATAAAGAGGTTTTTGGTGACGATTATTATCTAGAAATTCAAGATCATGGGTCAATTGAAGACCGGATTGTTAACGTAGAAATTGTTAAAATTGCCCGTGAATTAGAAATTAAAATCGTCGCAACAAATGACTCCCACTTTGTCTCTTGTTACGATGTCGAAGCCCATGACGCCTTACTCTGCATGCAGACGAGTAAATTAATCGAAGATGAAAAGCGGATGCGCTACTCCGGTACAGAGTATCTCAAGTCTGCTGAGGAGATGGCACAGCTATTTCGGGATCATTTGCCCGATGAGGTGATCGAAGAGGCGATCGCGAATACGCTGGAGGTCGCTGATAAGGTAAAACGTTACGACATTATGGGGGAACCACGCATCCCCAATTATCCCGTTCCCAAGGGTCACAGTGCTGATAGTTACTTAGAAGAAGTTACTTGGGAGGGATTATTGGAGCGCATGGGATGTCGTTCTCGCAGTGACATCGATCTCGTCTATAAAGAACGGCTGGAATATGAGCTGAAAATGATGCAGCAGATGGGATTTTCCACCTACTTTTTAGTCGTATGGGATTATATTAAATATGCCAGAGATCAGAAGATTCCTGTCGGTCCAGGACGGGGTTCGGCGGCGGGTTCCTTAGTTGCCTATTCCCTGAAAATTACTAATATTGATCCGGTGCATCATGGGCTTTTATTTGAGCGCTTTCTCAATCCGGAACGGAAATCTATGCCTGATATTGATACGGATTTCTGTATTGAACGTCGGGATGAGGTAATTGAATATGTCACCCACAAATATGGGGCAGATCGGGTGGCACAAATTATTACATTTAACCGGATGACATCAAAGGCGGTATTAAAAGATGTCGCCAGGGTGTTGAATATTCCCTATGGGGAATCAGATCGGATGGCAAAAATGATTCCGGTTTCACGGGGAAAACCCACTAAGTTAAAGGTAATGATTTCTGAGAAAACGCCCACCCCAGAGTTTAGAGATGCTTACTTAAATAACCCCGAAGTGCAGCGCTGGCTGGATATGGCAATCCGGATTGAGGGAACCAATAAAACCTTTGGCGTTCACGCGGCGGGGGTGGTGATTTCGTCCGAACCCTTAGATGAAATTGTTCCCTTGCAGGTGAATAATGAGGGGGCGGTGATTACTCAGTATTTTATGGAGGACTTAGAATCCCTCGGACTCTTGAAAATGGATTTTCTAGGTCTGAAAAATTTAACCACAATTCAGAAAACGGCGGAATTGATTCGCCAACATCAAAATATAACGTTAGATCTGGATCAGTTACCCCTGGATGAACGGAAAGCATTTCAGATTGTGGCAAAGGGGGAAATTAAGAAAATCCCCGATGATATCAAGAAAACCTATAAAGTGTTAGAGAAAGGCGAGTTAGAGGGAATTTTTCAATTAGAATCCTCTGGGATGCGTCAGGTGGTGCGGGAGTTGAAACCGTCGAGTATTGAAGATATTTCTTCGATTTTGGCATTGTATCGTCCGGGACCTTTAGATGCAGGTCTAATTCCTAAGTTTATTAATCGGAAACATGGGAAAGAAAAGGTTGAATATCAACATCCGCTATTAGAGCCAATTTTAAAAGAAACGTATGGTACGCTTTGTTATCAAGAGCAAATCATGAAAATGGCTCAGGATTTGGCGGGGTATTCCCTAGGTCAAGCGGATTTACTACGCCGATGTCTGAGTGGTTCAACGGAGATTATTGATGCAGAAACGGGGCGTTTAGTGTCTCTCAAAGACATTGCATCCAAACCTGAGTATTGGTTGGGACGAGAGGTGTTGTCTCTGGATCAGGTAACGCAAAAGATTACTCAGCAACCGATTAGTGAAATTCATCCGAACGGCGTGCGAGATGTTTGGGAAATCATCACGAAAACCAATCGTAAAATTAAAGCGACAGCGGATCATCGTTTCTATTCATTATTAGGATGGCAGCCTCTGGATCAGTTTAAGGTTGGTAGTCGGATTGGACTAGCTAAGATATTACCACTGGCGGCAGAGAGTGATATATCAGATGCTCAAATTAAGCTAACTGCTTATCTAATAGGTGATGGTCATCTTTCGACAAAGAGTCCTTCCTGTAGTTATTTCTGTAATAGTGACCCTGAACTGATTGCTGATTTTAATCATTGTGCAGAACAACTTTTAACGATTAAGTACAACGGTAATCCTCACATTTCCTACAGAGCGCAAATTACAGGGCGTGAGGATATGCTTAAATTCTGTGAACTGATTCAACCCTTTTTGAGTCGCTATAAATGGCAACAAGCTCAAACGTGTTATGCGGTAATAAAGAATAAGTCGCAGAATCAGTCAAAACATTCAATTCCTCCAGACGTGATTTCCTTAATTGCCCAAGCAAAAAAATCAAAGGGTATGACGTGGAAACAGATTGATCACGCTGCTGGTGTCCGACAGGGAACCATGTCTTCTGGTTTAAATTTCCAGAAAGTTCCCACTCGGAGTTTAGCGCGTCATCGAGTCCAGAATTTTGCCACGGCTTTGCCGGATAAAGCACTGATGGCAATTGCCGAGTCTGATGTATTCTGGGATGAAATTGTCTCGATTGAATATGTTGGTCAAGAGGAGGTTTTTGACTTAAGCATTTGCCAAACTCATAACTTTATTGCCAATGATTTTATTGCTCATAACTGTATGGGTAAAAAGAAAGTGGCAGAAATGGAGAAACATCGAGAGATTTTTATCGATGGGGCGGCAAAAAATGGTGTAGCAAAACGAATTGCGGAAGAATTATTCGAGCAGATGATCCTATTTGCTGAATACTGCTTGAGTTATGATACACCAATTCTTACGGTTGAATATGGTGCTGTGGCAATTGGGGAAATTGTAGAAAAGCAGATTGAGTGTACGGTTTATAGTGTGGATGAGCATGGTTATGTCTACACCCAACCCATTGCACAATGGCATAATCGCGGTGAGCAAGAGGTGTTTGAATATGTGTTAGAGGATGGTACTACGATTCGGGCGACAAAAGACCATAAGTTTATGACAGATGAGGCTCAAATGTTACCGATTGATCAGATATTTGAGCAAGGCTTGGAGTTGAAGCAGGTGGAGGTATTGCAACCTGTTTTTTAAGAGAGGGGAAGCCGCCGCATTAACCAGCCTTAGGTTGAATAGCACTGAAATAAGCTGGGTTCGTAGTAGGCACTTTAGTGCCAGAAGCGCTTTAGCGCTTACTACAAACTCTAAATTCAATGGCATTCGCCTTAGGTTGGTGATGAGTTGAGAATCCACCAAAGTGTAGTACAAAGGCTTAATTCCCAAGCGATCGCCTCTTGTAGGGTGCGTTAGCGACAGCGTAACGCACGAAAACAAACGATAACGGTGCGTTACGGCGCGTCAGAGCTTCAGCCGTGCGGCAATAGGCGCAGCAATCCCTAAAATGGGCGCGAACTTGTCGCTGTAGCTCAACAGGAATATAAGCGCTCACGCCACCGTTGCCATTGTTTCTAGGCAGTGCAGAGTATATCTAGCTCTGGTTTTGAGGATTGTCAGTTGATCGACTTGTGCTAGCAAACGGTCTAGATTTGCAATTTCGTCAGCAGAGAGTTGAGATTCTGCATTCTGAACTAGCAAATCGTTCAATTGATTCTGTGCGGCGGGAGCTAGCTTACTATCGGCTAACGCTTGCAGTTCATCTCGGCTTAAGCCAATTAAGCACTCGTCATCTAGAGCGAATGGGTTCGCTAGTCGATTGCAGGCTTCCAAATCTAACAAGACGCCAACTCGCTCCCCCTGCTCGTTGGTAACATAACGCACTTGCTCAAACATGGGTGAGTATCTGTAACAACATTTCTGCTCATCTCTACTCAAACATGGTCAAAATGAATAGCTATAGCCGTCTTTACGGTGAATGGGTGTGCAGTAATCCAATTTGATTGACCTCCTCTTTTTGTTGAGCACAAACTCGCC
>NZ_JAVKBY010000160.1:0-23348 GCF_040222985.1 Coleofasciculus sp. F4-SAH-05 | reverse complement strand
TCTGGAGTTATCTAAATTAGGCTCAATACTTGGTAGTTTTCTACGGGTGTTTGGTTTAAGTATTGCCGCAAGGATAGATAATTGTAAGGTGTGTCGCGGAACTAAGAATCCCCGCACTTATAGGGCGGGGAGTGTCAAACTGCTCTAATTCTCGCAACGCCTGTTGACCTGCACCAACGGCTAATCCCATCACCCCGCCAATTGTGGCATACTGATACATGGCATTGGGTCGCTGATCGGCATGATTAATTTCAGCTACTCCAATGCCTAAAATCACACCCGCAATACCAGTGATAACGCTGGAAAAAATAATTCGCTTACTATTCATTTTCCCTAACCTAAACTGAAAAAACTGTAGTGATCTGAGGTATTCTACTTTTACGTTTACCAAAGATTAGGGAAACTGGGGTTCTCAAGTCAATTTTTGCAACAAAATTATGGCTTTGTTAACATTGGATAGTTTTTGTTCATAGTTTTTGATGAATTCTGCGGCATTCCTTTAATGAATATTACCGCATTGTTACTTCAGGTTTCGGCTCAAGCTCTTGTGACTCCGGTGTCTTCTGGTTTTTGCCAGGGGAATTAAACAAGCGATCGCTCCCCGATTTGATCACAATATAGAGAATAGGAACCACAAACAGACTCAGGCACGTGGCGACAAACATTCCCCCGAACACCGCCGTTCCCAGGGCTTGACGGCTTCCTGATCCCGCACCCGTAGCAATCACCAGGGGAAAAATCCCGAACAATGTAGAAATCGCCGTCATCAAAATCGGTCGCAAGCGCTGCTGCGCCGCCTCAATCGCCGCTTTCCTTAACGTCATTCCTTGCTCGCGTAGCTGATTGGCAAATTCCACAATCAGAATCGAGTTCTTACTGGCTAAACCAATCAACATCACCAAGCCAATCTGACAATAGACATCATTAGGTAAACCCCGCAACGATTGCGCCATTAGCGCCCCTAAGATAGCCAGAGGAACCGCCAATAGAATAATAATCGGGTCGATGTAACTTTCATATTGAGCCGCCAACACTAAGAAAACAAACACCAAGCCAAAGCCAAAAATAATCGTCGCTTGACCCCCAGACTGGATTTCCTCCAGCGATAAACCAGACCATTCATAGCCTAATCCAGACGGTAACACCTCGGCGGCGACTTGTTCCATGGCTTGAATTGCGTCTCCCGAACTGACTCCCGGCGCGGCTGACCCATTAATTTCAATCGAGCGGAACAAGTTATAGTGATTAATGGTTTGCGCCCCCGTCGTTTGCGTAACCGTGACTAAATTCCCCAAAGGAATCATCTCATCCCGTTCGGAACGCACATACAATTGATTAATATCCTCTGGATTTGAACGGAACTGGGCATCCGCTTGGACATAAACCCGATAGGTGCGCCGTTCTAGGGTAAAGTCATTTACATAACGCGAACCCAAATAGGTCTGCAAGGTCTCAAAGATATCATCAATATCCACCTCCAACGCCTTCGCCCGATTGCGGTTTACCTCAATCTGCAACTGGGGGGTATTTGCCGCATAAGTACTAAACACCGCCTGCAACTGAGGATTCTGATTACCAGCACCCAGCAATTTCCCCATATTTTCAATCAGCGAATCCAAGCTAAAATTACCTCGGCGGTCTTGGAGTTGAAATTGGAACCCGCCGAAACTACCCAAGCCACGAATAGAGGGTGGATTCACCGGAAACACTCTGGCTTCTTTAATCCCAAACAAAGCACCACGGACTTTATTAATAATTGCTTCAGCAGACTGAGACGGATCAGTGCGTTCTGACCAAGGTTTCAGTGTGGTAAAAACGATCGCGCTATTCGCCGTATTCCCACTAAAGCCAAACCCCCCCACCGCAAACGTGGCTCGCACTTCATCCAAGGGCAAAATAATATCTTCAATCTGCTCAATCACATCATGAGTGTAGTTGAGTGACGAACCCTCTGGTCCTTGGACAATCGTCATAAAATAGCCTTGGTCTTCATCCGGGAGAAACGCGGATGGCACACTATCGTAAACCCACACCGTTAGTGCTAATAAGCCAATAAACGCCACAATCACCAGGGTTTTCACGCGAGTCAGGATAATCAAAACTCGCCGATATCGCTGCTGCATTCCCTCTAAAAACCGATTAAATCCATCAAAAAAGTGACCCCAAAGCCCTGTCGCTTCTGGCTTTTGCCGTAAAATTAAGCCAGAAAGGGTTGGCGTCAACGTCAGCGCCATAAACGTGGAAACGGCAATTGAAAACGCAATAGTTAACGCAAATTGTTGGTATAACGCCCCCGTGGTTCCCGGAAAGAATGCCACCGGAATAAATACCGCCATTAACACCAATGACGTGGCAATAATTGCTCCCACCAATTCCCGCATGGAAATAATCGCCGCTTGTCGAGATTTAATCCCTCCCCGTTGAATCTTGGTGGTGATATCTTCAACTACAACAATTGCATCATCCACCACCATCCCCGTGGCTAGGGTTAGACCAAATAAGGTCAAACTATTAATCGAAAAATCAAAAATCTTGACAAAGGCAAACGTACCAATTAGAGACACAGGAATCGTAATGGCTGGAATAATCGTGGTGCGCCAATCCTGTAAAAAGACAAAAATAACCAACACCACCAATCCCACCGCTTTAAACAGCGTGAACACCACTTCCGAGAGGGACTGATTGACAAAATCGGTGGTATCAAACCCAATATCATAGGTCATCCCCACCGGGAACTCCGTCGCCAATTTTGCCATCTCCGCTTTCACCGCGTCCGCTACTTCTAAAGCGTTACTCCCAGGAACGGTAATAATCCCCAACCCAACAGCTTCATTTGCCCGAAATCGCAGGAACGTGCCATAATTTTGTGCCCCCAATTCCACACGACCAACATCGTTAAGTTTAATCAGGGTGCCATCTTCATTCGTGGCTAAAATCAGTTCCTCAAAATCCGAAACCGTTTCCAAGCGACTAATTGCCCGTAAGTCAATTTGATATTGCTGTCCCTCTGGCGCGGGGGGTTGACCGATACGCCCTGCACCCACCTGGATATTCTGTTCCCGCAATGCATCAACCACATCTTGCGCCGTCAGATTCCGACTCGCCAGACGCAGGGGGTCAAGCCAAAGGCGCATCGCATAAGTACGTTCGCCAAAAATTTGTACATTCCCCACCCCATTCACTCGTTTTATGGCGTCTACCAAATATAGGTCAGCGTAGTTACTTAAAAAGAGATTATCGTACTCACCATTTTCTGAATATAAACCAAATCCCATCAGGAAGTTATTAGATTCCTTATTTACCGTGACCCCGGTTTGGAGTACAGATTCTGGCAATTGGGGTTCAGCTAAGGAGACGCGATTTTGGACATCAACTGCTGCAATATCTTGATCTTTGTCTGGGGCAAAGGTGATATTGATCGAACTGGTGCCATCATTACTACTACTGGATGTCATGTAGCGCATCCCATCCACACCATTAATTGCCCGTTCTAAGATAGTCGTCACCGCATTTTCCACGGTTTGAGCATCAGCACCGTTATAGTTAGCTTGGACGCTGACTTGTTTGGGACTGATATCAGGATATTGGGCAACAGGAAGCGTGGGAATACTAATTGCTCCGATGAGTAAGATAATCAGGGAGCAAACAGTTGTAAAAACCGGTCGTTTAATAAAAAATTCAACAAACATTTAAATTTTAGGGAATAGGGAATAGGGAAAACCTCGACTTCGCTCGGTGTGTCATAGGGATGTAGGGGCGGTTTTGACAGATAACTTATGGCTACAATTTTGTCAGTCAGGGCGGGTTTAGTTATATCTGGGTGCAACCCTGAATGATAGTAGTAAAACCCGCCCCTACATTAAACCCGCCCTTCTAGATGCAAAGGTAATAAACAAATGACGAATGACCAATGACGAATGACCAATAACGAATAACAAATGACAAATGACAAATGACGAATAACAAATAACTAAGAATCGGGAATAATCGCAGCGCCATCGGATAAATTAAGGATACCGGAGACAACAATTCTATCTCCAGGTTCTATACCCTCGATAACTTGGTATCGATTCCCTTGAATATCACCTAATTTTACTGGTCGTTGCTGGGCGATGAGTTCAGGGGCGCCCGGTTTGGCTTCCTCTGGCGGTTGGGCGACAAAGACAAAGGGCTTACCAGCCATACGCGATACAGCATTGACGGGAATTAACACACCTGGACGTTTTTCCCAGATGACTCGTGCATCCACTTTCTGCTGATCGTACAGGCGACCATTTGGATTGGAAAATGTGGCTTTTGTCAAGAGGGTTTGGGTATTTTTAGTCACTTGTGGTGAAATAAAGCTAATCCGCCCTGTGGCAATAGGTGGTTCAGTGTCCGGGATACCTTGGTTCCGTAGTTCAACGGTGAGTCCCTGGCGTATCCTCTCTTTTTGCTGTTCGTCAATGGGAATTTCGACTTCTAAGGTTTGGTTTTGAGTAATGGTGGTGAGGGTATCACCCACGTTTGCATAGTCTCCCACTTTGACGAGAATATCCCCAACCACTCCATCAATGGGGGCGACAACGCGATTAAATTGCAATTCTTCCTGCTTAACCTCCACATCCGCCCTAGCACTAGACAGGTTCGCGGCGACTCTGGCTTCCGTGGCTTGGGCGGCTTGGACTCGTTGTTGTGCCACATTCAGGGCTTCCTTAGAGGCGGCTAAGGCTTGGGCGGAGGCGTCACGGGCGGCGATGGCTTGATTGCGATCGCGTTTTTTATCATCTAGTTCTTGTCTGGGTTGAACCCCTTGATCTACCAACTGTTCAGCCCGTTGATAGTTCACCCGCGCTAGTTCTAAGTCTGCTTCTCGGCTTTGCACTTCGGCGGCTTGGCGCCCCACTTCGGCTTTGAGACGGGCAATATCGGCTTGAGCGGCTCTGACTTCCGCTTGAGCATTATTCAGGGTAGCGGTTTGGGCATTCACATCCGCGATCGCACTTCTGAGTTCGGCTTCACTTCGTTCTGGCTTCAGTTGTAGAATTATATCTCCAGCTTGCACGCGATCGCCTGATGAAGCCACAATTCGGGTAATTCGACCAGCGGTTTCAGGTCGCAATTCCACCTTTTGTTTCGCCTCTAAGGTACTCACAAACAGAGAACTTTCTTCCAGCGTACTTGGTTCAACCTGCTCCAGTTTCACGGGGATAGCTTGAGGTTGCTGAGCAGTTGGGGGTGAGTTATTTTGCCGTAAAAAACGCCAAGCCGCCCAACCGCCACCGCCGAAAACTAACAGGGTGAGTAACAATCCCAGCCATAATTTCGGCGTGGGTGATGATTTTCGTATGGGTTGGTCTGCCTCAGAGATAATAGAATCTGAGGATTCCCACTCTTGGTTTGAAGGTTCAGGGATAGATGTTTGGGAGTCAGAGGATGCCATAGTTGTGTTCTGATGCTGGAAGTACTGGGAGCTGACACTACAGTCCATCGTTAGCGGGTGAGAACGGTCAGGCAATGCCGCCAGTCAGGAGGTAAACTTGTCCTCACTTGTTTATCTCGCTGTCCTGAGAAGACCCTCGCTTTCAGCGACGGGATGAATCAGGACATTGTTGATCCTGGATGTAAACCTTAAGTTTTTCTATTGTAACGCCACCGCAGCTAGAGACAAAATAAGAACCCGTCCACAAAACCCTTTTCTTGTAAATAGGGGCTAATAGACGAAGCAATAAAGATAGGTCGGTTCATTCGCAACAAATGCTTGCGATACTGGCTAGATGCTCCCAGAGAGGAAAAGGTTAATCGGTATACCTTGAATAAGTACACCAAGGTTTTAGCCGAGTCTCCAGAGTTTCCTTTTGTTGCTGCTTTAAATTCAATGGCACGTCAAGCTCCTGCTGAACGTGCTTGGGCTAGCATCAGTCGATTCTACGATAACTGCAAAAAGGTAGAGACGCGCCATGGCGCGTCTGTACAAGGCAAGAAAGGCTTTCCCAGGTTTAAGAAAAACTGTCGCTCAGTCGAATACAAGACAAGTGGCTGGAAACTTTCAGACGACAGGAAGTATCTGACCATCACCGACAAAACAGGCATTGGTCGTTTAAAACTGGTCGGAACGCGAGATTTACATTTCTATCAGCAATCCCAAATCAAGCGGATTCGTCTGATCAGACGGGCTGATGGTTACTATGCTCAGTTTTGTGTTGACGTAGAACGTCGTGAAAGCGTTGACACCTCGACTTCGCTCGGTGTTAAGCAGACAAACAGGCAAATTGGTTTAGATGTTGGACTCAACCATTTCTACACCGACTCAGATGGAAACCAGGTAAACAATCCTCGTTTTCTCAGGAAGTCTGAGAGAAAGTTAAAACGGTTGCAACGCCGACTCGGTAAATGCGAAAAAGGTAGCCAAAATCGAAAAAAAGCCCAGCGAAGACTGGGTAGACAACACTTAAAAGTCAGTCGCCAACGTAAAGATTTTGCGGTTAAGTTAGCAAGATGCGTAATGAAATCTAACGATTTCGTGGCGATTGAGGATTTAAATGTTCGAGGACTGGTTAAAAACCACAAATTAGCCAAATCAATATCGGATGCTGGTTGGACAATATTCCGCGAATGGCTGGAATACTTCGCCAATCTATTTGGCAAAAAATTAGTAGCAGTAAACCCTAGTTTCACCTCGCAAGATTGCTCTTGCTGCGGAGCTAGAATTAAAAAGTCTTTAAGCACTCGTACTCATGTTTGTAGCTGCGGTGCTGCTCTCGATAGAGATTGGAATGCTGCTATAAACATTTTGATTAAGGCTTTAGATAGCGTAGGGCATACGCGAATCTCCCAGGAATACTGGGTAAACGCTTCCGGACAGTTAGCCTAGGCGTGTATTGATGAAAATCAATACTCGCTTGGCTTCTGGATGAGAGAAGAATCCCTCGTCTCAGGCGAGGGAGTGTCAAATTACTTAAGACTTGAACAAAGTATATCCTCCAGTCGGGTGTATCGAGGGATTTGGTTACCAAACCGATGGCGTTTGGATTCCCCACAGTCCGTGGGTACCTTGATTAATTTTGACCGTATTCAACAACGGCTTTGTGTTTAATGTTTCGTGCAGCTTGCTTGCCTGCATGATCGAAATAACCAGATATGGATTGGAATATCTATCTTCCGCTAGATAGCTATCTCTGTAAAATACCGCTTACGATAAGCATCATGTTTAAACAATCCTTATTTTACCCTAAGGGGCTCAAATAAATGGCTGCTCCTATTGAATTTGCTTTATTTGCTCCTTACAACGAAGGAGCCTCATTGGTTAGCTGTTTCTCAAATTGGGAAGAAATTCCCATGGAGAAAGATAAGCAGGGGTATTTTCGCACGTCCGTTGAACTTGAAGATGGTATTTATAAATACAAATTCCGGGTTCAATCCAAATCTTGGTTTTTTGAAGCCGATCAATGGGTAGAGGTCAATGATCCCTACGCTACCGATATTGAAGATCCGACTCAAAACTGCATCGTGCGGATCAAAGATGGACAACGCATCGTCGATACTTACGTTTGGATGCATGATGATAAACCCCTACCTCCTGACCATGAATTAGTCATCTATGAAATGCATGTCGGTGACTTTTCTGGTGGCGAAGATGATGCTTATCCACGGGGGAATTACCAGCATGTTATTGAAAAGTTAGATTATCTGGTGGAATTGGGAATTAACGCCATTGAGTTAATGCCTATCAAAGAATATCCCGGTGACTACAGTTGGGGGTACAATCCTCGCTACTTCTTTGCTACTGAGTCCAGCTATGGTTCGACAGATGAATTGAAACATCTAATCGATGAGTGTCATGCCAGAGGAATTCGGGTGATTATGGACGGTATCTACAATCACTCAGAAGCGGAAAGCCCTCTCACCCAAATTGACCATGATTACTGGTATCATCACGCTCCCCGTGACCCAGATAACAACTGGGGACCTGAATTTAACTACGAACATTACGACAAAAATCTAGAGACTTACCCAGCGCGTAAGTTTATCGGTGATGTGGTTCGTTTCTGGATCACGGAATATCATATTGATGGCATCCGTTACGACGCAGCGCGGCAAATTGCCAACTACGAATTTATGCATTGGATTGTTCAAGAGACTAAAAAAACAGCAGAGGCAAAGCCATTTTACAACATTGCTGAATATATTCCCGACAATCCCAGCATCACCAATGTTGATGGACCGATGGATGGTTGCTGGCATGATAGCTTTTATCACACGGTCAAACCTCATATCTGCGGTGACAGGTTTGATTTAGAATCTCTTCAGGATGTGATTGATTGTAAGCGTCAAGGCTACCTGGGAGCGACTAATGTTGTAAATTACCTAACTAACCACGATCACGAACGCCTGATGGTTGAGTTAGCCAATCGGGAAATCTTTGATGAAGAAGCTTTCAAACGGCTCAAGTTAGGGGTAGTTTTGTTAATGACAGCAGTCGGTATTCCCTTAGTGTGGATGGGTGAAGAGTTCGGGGAATATCAGCCGAAATCCATTGAATCCAGAAAGATTAATTGGCAACTACTGGGTAATGATAATAATCGTGGTTTGTGGGATTACTATAAAGGGTTGATCGGACTGCGAGAAAACAATCAGGCTCTCTATACAGAGAACATTAATTTCTTCTTTGAAGATGCAGACACCAAAGTTCTGGCGTATGTGCGCTGGAATGGTGAAGGCTCTCGTGTTGCTGTCGTTGCCAATTTTTCTGATAATTTCCTCGCTGAATATACTCTTTCCAATTTTCCGGAGAATGGCATTTGGCACGAATGGACAGGTAACTATGAGGTGGAAGCCCGCGATAACAATTTAACTCTTGACATTGGCGGATACGAAGCCAAAGTGTTTGTCTGGCAGTAAGGAATCCAATCCGCGATCGCGTCTTTAGTAGGGTGGGCATTGCCCACCTTACTTTTATGAATAACATTGAAATTTTTGCCACAAATTTTTAATTTACACCCCTTGTCAATATTGCCAATTTAATCTACATTCTTCTTCAGCAAATTCCCCAGAAAGGCTAAGTTATACTATTGTTCCTATAGTATTGATTTGATTTATTATTTTAAGCTTATCTTCTCTGGAAAGAGAATTTATGCCATTTCCATAACTACTGAGAAGACAGTTCAGATAGAACCTGCTGGCGACAGTTTAAATAATCCTCAATAATTGCATTTTCTGAGTTAGCCATTTTATGGAAAAGTAACAAACTTGCAAAATAGACAATATTGCTGATATGATTATACATCAATTTGAGTGCATATTTTGTATTCAACCTTGTTGGCAAAATCGGTATCAGGCACACACAAGTCCTGTTAGCCAAGCCTTTTGCTTATGAGCAAATCACAACCAGACGCACCCGGTTGTGTTTCTACACTCAAAACTATTTAACTCAGGAAGGACGAGTTTTGAGGTAACATTATCATCAATAGCTAGCGCCAAATAGCCACTCAAAACTATGCCTGAAAAGCGAAGGGTCAAGTCGGGGCGGGTTTAGTCTCATTTGGGTAAGCCCAGAAACGATAGTAGTCAAACCCGCCCCTACACCTTCAAACCTCTTGTACTTGGTGGGGGCGAGTTTAGTCACATCGGGGTAAGCCCAGAAACGATAGTCGTCAAATCCGCCCCTACACCTTCAAACCTCAAAACTCAAAACTATTAAACTGATGTCTCAACTTCCTCCGCTCAATGCTGAAACCCTTTGGCAAATCTTGAACGAAGAACTGGATGATGATACCGTAAATAAACTCGTCTGGCACTATTTGGGGTATCGCTATGACCAACAAACAAACCAATGGGATTGTACCAACGTACCTCCAGAATGGCAACAGGACTATCCAAAACCGCCCAATTTTATTGAGAGTCGTCCAGCCACCGTTAAACTGACTCGTTCAATTCCCAAGGAAAACAAACAGTTGTTGAAAGAACAGTTAGGATTTCAAGGCTATAAAATTGGCGAATTTGGTCCCCGTCAGACACGTCGAGCCACTGCTGCCAATTGGCTATTAAGTTACATGAAAGATACGGGATTGAGCCAAGAGTGAATTTACTGATCACGAATAGCATCACCAGCTTAACACTAACAAACCCTGGTCAATGGTTTAGCGATCGCATCCTCCTGGCGGTTCCCGTCAGCGAGGATAAGGGGAATGTGGCAGAAGTCGTCAGTTTTCTGATTATTCTGTTATTAGTCGCCACCGCCGTGGCGTTGATTTCGCGACGATTCCGCATCCCGTATATTACTGGGTTAGTGTTAGCCGGATTAGCGATTACGGAACTCTTACCCAGTCGCATCGGGTTGGATTCGGCGCTGATTTTTAATCTCTTTTTACCGATTCTCCTGTTTGAAGCGGCAATTAATACCGATATTTCCCGCCTCCGCAGCACGATTAAACCGATTGCTTTACTTGCAGGACCCGGTGTGTTGCTCTGTTCGGGAATTACTTCAGTTTTATTGAGACTTGAATTAGGGATTGATTGGATACCCGCCGCGATGGTGGGTGTGATTTTATCCATTACCGATACCGCTTTAGTCATTGCCGTATTTAAAGAAGTTTCAGTTCCCCATCGACTGGTGACTCTGGTTGAGGGAGAAAGTCTACTCAATGATGATGTCGCCTTGGTCTTATTTAGCCTAATTTTGACAATTCATGAAACAGGAGGCTTATCCGCCCTAGATGTGGTTCAAGAATTTTTAGTTGTGCTAATTGGCGGAGCTTTAGTCGGCGTGGCGTTGGGATATTTGAGCATTGGGTTATTGAGCCAAACGGATGATCCTTTGGGTGGAATTTTACTCACCGTGGCTCTAGCGTTAGGCACATTCCAAGCTGGAGAGTTATTACATGTATCCGGTGTTGTTGCTGTAGTAATCGCCGGACTCATTGTCGGTAATTTTGAACATTCGCAGGTGACATCGGCATCAAATCAAGTGACGTTATTTAGCTTCTGGGAATATGCTGGGTTTGGGGTGAATACGTTTATTTTCTTGCTGATTGGCTTAGAGATAAACATCATTACCATTTGGCAAACTTTACCCGCTATACTTTTAGCCTTTATTGCCTATCAAGTTGGGCGTTTGCTCACGGTTTATCCGTTGTTAGCCTTCGTCCGTTTTTTTGACAAACCGATTCCGATGCGTTGGCGACATATCCTTTTGGCAGGTAATATTAAAGGCTCACTTTCCACCGCCCTCGCCTTGAGTCTACCTGCTGATTTGCCCGGGCGGGAGACGCTGCTGGCTATCGTTCTAGGAATTGTTTTGTTCTCTCTGGTGGGACAGGGATTAAGTTTACCGTGGGTGGTACGGCATTTGAAGTTATCTTATCGTTCAAAATCATATCAGCAAATTGAAGAATTGCAAGCTCAATTGATGACGGCTAAAGCTGCACAAGATGAATTAGACAGTCTTTTGAAAGCTGGGGTATTACCTAAATCGATTTATGAAGAAATGCGAGCATCCTATCAACTGCGAGTCGCCACGGCTGATAGAACCTTGCGGGAAATCTATAATCAGCGTTCAGAAGACTCACTAGAAAATCGGAGCGATCGCACGAAACTAGAAGCCATTCGTCGCCAATTACTTTTGGCAGAAAAAGGAGCGTTAACAGACGCCCTACGTAAGCGGATTCTGTCTGAAGTCGTGGTACAAAAGCGGATTAAACGGATTGATGAGCAGTTGTTAAAATTGGAAGATGATTAGTATCGATCGCACAAACACGGTAGCCTTCTTTAGCTACTCGAATACTGTGTACTCCAGGTCCACACCCAGCGTCGAGTACTGTTGCCCCTGGTTCCACTTCCATTAACTTTAGCATTGTGGGAATAGCTTGATCGTAATAGTGCTGGGCAAGGGGTTGATAATAGTGAGCATCCCAAGACTTGAGTGTATCTTCAAGTTCAAAAATTTTTGTAGTTATTGGCTGCATTGATTCTAAATCCATTATGATGTTGTAAATATTATCTTACTATAACGTATTTTACCACGGGTAAGTTGTTCTATTAGATACATTAGGCTAGAGAACTGAGCTTAAATTGAATTTCCTATTCTTGGTTAAGAGTTACCTACCGCTGATTCAATGACCTGCGTTCAACAGAGTTTCAGCGGTGAGATTCAGTTCGGGAAACGTGGGTGAGACAATTCGGCTATTTCCCTGAAATATGCCCACCTCCTGGTAAACTTGATCCTGTAGATTTAGCACGATCACGGATTGAACTTGAGGGTCTACAATCCAATATTCAGGAATGCCCAGATCTTCGTACTGTCGCCGCTTGGCAATGTAGTCGCGATCGCGCTGGAGTTCACCAGGACTAACGACTTCAATCACCAACAAAGGGGGAAGCATAGAGAGCCGGATTGTATTGCGGCGCTGTAGTTGGGGGATATGTTCTTCTCGAATAATTGTTAAATCTGGGTAGCGATTTCTGGGTTCTCCGCGCACTTCCAGTTCCAATCCGTGACTTCTCACCCGCCAGTAACCGACGAGAGGAACAAACTGCAAGAGTAAAAAAGTCGCGATGCTAACGTTTTCTCCTGATTCTGGTGGCACTTCGATCAGCTTTCCGTTATACAATTCATATAGCTTGTCTGTCCCGTCATTATAGGACAGATAGTCATCAAAGCTGAAAAATCTTACTTGAGCTTGAGTCATAGATATAATTTTATTAGAGTGGCGCAAGTTTTGAACCAACCCCTAAAAAGTTGATGACTTGGTGCAACAGGTCTGCTTTTGTCACCACAAGTATCGTTGATCCGGGTTCCATTACTGTATTGTCATTAGGAATGACTAAATCTGCATGGGGATGGGATTGATAACCAATAATTAAAGAACCCTCTGGAAACCGAGAATCCTGAATCACTTGAGCCACAGTACGCCCAGCAACATCCGATTCCCCTGGTACTCCTAGTTTAAATACTTCCACCTGACCCTGTTCATAGTGCATAATCGATTCCACTTCTGGATATTCGATCGCGTTGACCATGCGATTGACAGCTAAGTCAACAGTGCTAATGATATGATGAGCGCCAGCAATGCGTAGAGGCTCCTTAAAATCCCGTTGGCGGATGCGAGTAATAATATGGGGAACACCAAAATGTTTCGCCAGGGTAACCATTGCCAAATTCAACGCATCATCTCGCAGCACCGCCGCCATTGCATTGGCTTTGCGAATCCCAGCTTCGAGTAGCACTTGGGTAGTGACGGCGCTCCCTTCAAATGCCATAACCCCCACTTGTTCGCGAGCATACCGACAAGCTGTCGGATCTGTATCAATAATCGCGATCGTATGTCCTAATTCCACTAACTGCTGGGCTAAACTCAACCCCACTAATCCCGCGCCGCCGATTAATACGTACATGATTCCTTGGTCATTCGTCATTTGTCATTTGTCATTTGTCATTTGTCATTTGTCATTCGTCATTCGTCATTTGTCATTTGCTGCCCCATCTCCCCCATCTCCCCCAGCTTCCCCTGCTCCCAGACGTAGCATGCTACGTCTCTACACCGCTCCCCCTGCTCCTGATCACCCCATCTCCCCCATCTCCCCAGACTAGCGGATGACAGAGGCTAACTAAAAATGGTACAACATCTTAGTTTAAATAAACGGGATAATTAAGTGAGGAAGCGGAATGTACATTATCCAGGTTGCCTCTGAATGCGCCCCTGTGATCAAAGCCGGCGGCTTAGGGGATGTGGTGTATGGTTTGAGTCGGGAGTTAGAGATTCAGGGGCATTGCATCGAACTGATTCTGCCCAAATACGACAATATGCGCTATGACCACATCTGGGGACTCCATGATGCCTATATTAATCTATGGGTACCCTGGTACGGTGCGGCGATTCACTGTTCCGTCTATTGTGGTTGGGTTCATGGACGAGTCTGTTTCTTTATCGAACCCCATTCCCAGGATAATTTTTTTAATCGGGGCTGCTACTACGGTTGTGATGACGATAACATACGGTTTGCTTTCTTTTGTAAAGCCGCTTTAGAGTTTATACTTCAGAGTAATAAGCGTCCTGATGTTATCCACTGTCACGATTGGCAGACGGGTTTACTTCCAGTCATGCTCTTTGAGATCTACAAATATCATGGCATGGAAAATCAACGGGTATGCTACACCATTCACAACTTTAAGCACCAAGGAATGGGGGGAAGTGAGATCCTTTGGGCAACAGGGTTGAATCGGGAAGCCTATTATTTTCAGGATGATCGCCTGAAAGATAATTTTAATCCCTTTGCCTTAAACTTTATGAAAGGCGGTATTGTCTACTCTAATGCGGTGACAACTGTTTCCCCTCATCATTCCTGGGAAGCTCGTTTCACACCCATCGGATGTGGCTTAGGTCATACGTTACATTTACATCAGGATAAGTTTACTGGGATTCTCAATGGCATTAACGATGATTTTTGGAATCCGGAACAAGACCGCTATATTCCCTATCACTACGCCTCGGATAGTTTTGAAGATAAAGCGAAAAATAAAAAAGCGTTGCGGGAACAGCTTTTAATTCAGGATGTTGATAAACCAATTGTGGCGTTTATTGGTCGTTTAGATGATCAAAAAGGTGTTCATCTTGTCCATCATGCCATCTATTACTCTCTGCATAAGGGCGCTCAATTCGTTTTGTTAGGGTCGGCGACAGCGGCGGCGATTAATTCCTGGTTCTGGCACGAGAAATACTACTTAAATGATAACCCTGATGTCCATTTGGAACTGGGCTTTAATGAGGAATTATCTCATTTGATTTATGCCGGAGCCGATTTTATTCTGGTGCCGAGTAATTAT
The DNA here is from genome assembly GCF_040222985.1 of Coleofasciculus sp. F4-SAH-05. NCBI lineage: Bacteria > Bacillati > Cyanobacteriota > Cyanophyceae > Coleofasciculales > Coleofasciculaceae > Coleofasciculus > Coleofasciculus sp. F4-SAH-05. The sequence continues at coordinate 8,548 of NZ_JAVKBY010000160.1, read as the reverse complement.
GAACCCTGCGGACTGACTCAAATTATTGGCTTAAAGTACGGAACCGTGCCAATTGTGCGGAGCGTGGGGGGACTGGTTAATACGGTGTTTGACCGCGATCACCACCCGAATCACCCCATGGAAAAACGCAATGGCTATGTATTCAATCACACCGATTATTATGCGTTGGAATCTACGATGGATCGGGCATTAGGATTGTGGTATGACTATCCGGACGAGTTCCGTAAACTGGCGCTTCAAGGTATGGCTTATGATTACTCGTGGAGTACTTCGGCATCTAAGTATGTGAAGATTTACGACATGATCCGACATAAATATTAACTGCCTCGTGATCAAACTCTTACATAAACATAAGACAAATGAGAATCTCCGCCGTTAACTTTAATTGGTCTCACTAACTTAGAAAGGTTGAAAAAGAATGGAAAAGGTAATCCCATTGTCTTGTAGAGAACCGCCTTCATCCTCAACGCTATTTAGAGGAATCCCCCAATAAAGTTGTGCTGACCACGAGGGATCGCGTTGCCACAAAAGTCCTAACCCAATACTGGCTAAGGTGTTAGGATTAGTAACCTCACCCTCGTGGTTCCAAACGGTGCCAATATCGAAAAAAGGAGCAATTTGGACAGTCCCAATCCCCTCCGGTTGGCGGATAATTGGTAAACGAACTTCCACGGAACCAATAATTCCATTGTCAGCCACGCGCTGATTTTGGCGATAACCTCGTACTGTATCAATTCCGCCAATATTGAACTGTTCTAGCGGTAAGAGAGAATCATGAGAGAGTTGCACTCCAGCGCGAGCAATAATAATACTATCTTCACCTAAAGCTTGCACCCATTGAAACTGTCCCACCCAACTCATAAACCGCCCATCTGTACCCGTGTCATTGATTGTGGCGTCAAATGCATTCAAGCCAAAACTAAACTGCGATCGCGCGGCTAAGACGCGATCGGTTGAACGGTTGAGCCAGTCTTGACTAAACCGCAATACTGTGACTTTCGATTCCCCATCTTCGGGTCCCAGAGAAAAGGAAAACGGGATATCATCCAGGACAAAGGTTTGGCTTTGACGCAAATCCAGAGACAAGGAAAGGGCAAAGTCACTCGTTGGCGTATGGACAATCGGTTGGCGAAACCCCACGGAAAAGGTTTCTGAGTTGGAGTTAATATCTAAGACCGAAAACGGATCTTCAACAATATCACTATCGCTACGGTTGTAGCTGAGACTTAACGTACCATCCCTGGGATTGAGGGGAACTTCATAGCTCAGACTATACTGATCCACCCCTTCAGTTATGCCATAATCGGCACTTATGCGATCGCCTAATCCCAATAGATTCCGATTCTCCACCCTCACTGTTCCCCCCAAGGAACCGACACTGGGAGAGTCTCGATTCTCTATAGTCACAGAACTCACCCAAGGGTTTGCCTCTTCTAGCTGTAGGTTTAACACACTGGTTCCAGCCATGGTTCCTGCTGATAACTCGGCTTGAATTTGATCCAGTATCGGATCAAGTTGCAGCAGTTGCAACACCTCCTCCAAACGACGAATATTCACCGGGGTTTGCGTCGCCAACTGAATCCGCGATCGCACGTAATCATCCCGCAAACGCTCTAATCCTTGAATCTCAATGCGTTCAATGCCCCCTTCAACCACCTGAATGCTCACCACACCATCGCTAATATCCTGAGACGGAAGAAAAGCACCCGAGGTAGTGTAGCCATTGTCCGTATATAACTCGGTAATTGCCGTGCGAATCGCTAAGAGTTCTTCAAACGAAGCATTTTGACCAATAAAGGGCGCAACAACAGCTTGCAATTCAGCCGGGGAAAAAACAGTACTCCCGAGTACCTCGACTCGTTCAACCGTGACATTAATCTCCAAATCGGGTACTGGCGTCAGGGAGGGTTCTGGGGTGGGTGTGAGGGGGGGAAGTGATGGGGGAGTCTCTGGGGGCGTCGTTGGCAAAGAAGGCAGATTGGGACGAGTGGGTTCCAGGATACCTGGTGGAATATCTGGATTAGTTTGACTCATCGGTGGTAAGTTCTGAGCTAGGGCGGTACAGCTCCAGCTCAAGTACAACAGATTTAAAGCCCAAAGAAACCGTTTAAACATAAAACAGTAGCGCAAAGGTCATCGGTTGACAAGGATGCAGAGAAACCCCGGACTGTTTTAAGCGTATATTTGTCCAAAAAATTAATTTATACCACATAACATTCATGCTAGGTAATATTTTGTCAAGTAGGTTGGTGGAAATAAACTCAACTATATTAAGTGATGTAAATTGATCTCAAACCCTTACAAAGGACAAATGACAAATGACGAATGACGCTCTCCACCGTTAACTTTTATTGTCCCTACCTACTTATTTCTTGTTCTGCTTTCACAATCAGTTACCGGAAAAAATAAAATATAGTAGCAGATTAGAAGACTGTTTATCCCCTGTTTTTGACCATTGATCAACCCTGAGACCTTCAAATTCAGACCTGCCAGTTCAGATAGAAATTGCTTAAGATAGAGTTAATCGTTATCGTTGTTCCGAAAAATGTCCCACGGTTGGCAGATTTGGCGTCGATTTATTGGATTATCTTTAGCCAGCCTTGTCTTTTGTATCAGCTTTCATCCCTGGTCTACTGGGCAAGCCGAACCCGCGACAGAAATTCAACAACAGCAATTACTTACACCGGCTTCTGAAAAACAGCTGGTGTCCAAGGGAATTGCATCCTATCAAATCGGAGAATTCTCCCAAGCCATTAACTTATGGGAACAAGCCTTACCTCAAATTACCGACGAAAATGATCGAGCAATTGTTCACAATAACCTGGCGTTAGCCTATCAGCAAACGGGGGAACTTGCTCAGGCGATCGCGCACTGGGAAAAGGCGATCCAAATTTACCAGGCTTCACCGGATGCCGAAAACCAGAAACGGATCGCTGGGCTATTAACGGAACAAGCCCAAGCTTACAATGATTTGGGACAACATCCGCGAGCGATTACTATTTTAGAGTCAGCCATTGAACTCGCCACTGAATACCCAGATTCCCTAGCAGAAGCTGCCGCTCAAGGCGCTTTAGGCAATGCCCACTGGAGTGTAGGCAACTATGATCAGGCAATTTCCGCCCACAAACAGAGCCTAAAAATTGCTCGCGCATTGAATAATAACAGTTTTATCGCCACGGCTTTAAATAACGTGGGGAATGTTTATATCAGTAGAGCCAGCCGATCAAGTTATCAGGCGCAGGTAGCTGAGTTAGAAGGAGATCTCGAAGAGGCGACACGCTTAACCCAAGAGGCGCTTCAGGATTGGACGCAAGCGAGAACATTCTTTGAGCAAAGTCTGGAAACAGCTCAAGCCTTAGGAAGTTTGACCGAAATTAAAGCCTTAATGAATTTAAATCGCTGGGTGATTAGTCGTCATTGGGCCAATGTCGCTGACAATTCAGCCGAACCCTTAAGTGAGGGCGATCAGGAATTTCTCCAGAGCAATTGGCAACGAGTCAGAGCACTCCTCCCTGGAATACCTGATTCACGACAGAAAGCCTATACCCTGATTCACCTAGCCGCAAGTTTTCAACAGATCGAGTCAGAAGCTTCAACTCAGGAGTCGATCCAGCTTTTAACCCACGCTTTAACGATAGCCCAAAAAATAGGCGATGCCAAAGCCCAATCCTTTGCCCTAGGGAGCTTAGGACAGGTGTATGAATCAGCCGGAGACTACAGCACGGCAATGAATTTAACCCGCCAAGCTGAATTTAGCGCCCAGCAAATTCAATCCTCTGATAGTTTATATCGCTGGCAATGGCAAGCCGGGCGGATGCTGAAAGCCAGAGGTAACATCGCCTCAGCCATTTCCGCTTATGAACAAGCGATCGCGACGTTGCAAAATATTCGCGGCGATTTAGTCGCCAATAAAGAATTACAACTAGATTTCCGGGAACAGGTTGAACCCGTTTATCGAGAATTAATTGATTTGCTCCTCAATGCTTCCAGTCGCGATTTGAGCGATCCTAACTCCCAGGAAGAGGTTTCACCCCTGAAAGAGGTGCTCGATATCGTCGAACTGTTCAAACTGGCAGAGTTGGAAAACTTTTTCGGCGATGAATGCGTGCAAGTCGCCAAAGACAAAGCTCAAAATGAGGAAGGGTTAGTGGATGCCAATGCTGCTGTCATCTATTCAATCATTTTGAACGATCGCACCGAAATGATCCTGCGATCGCCCGATGGTTCCCTGAAAAACTATCCTATCCCCATCAGCAAGGAAGAGATGGAAGCCGAGATTGAGCAGCTACGCTACTTTCTGGAACTACGCACCACGGAGCAGTATATCCCCCAAGCGCAAAAAATTTATAATTGGCTGATTCGTCCCATGGAAGCTGATTTAGCCGTCATCCAACCCAAGACGTTAGTCTTCATCAACGATGGCGTCTTGCGTCAGATACCCATGAGTGCGCTGCACGATGGTCAAAACTTTTTGATTGAGAAGTATCCCATTGCGATTACTCCCAGTCTGTCATTAACCACCAGCCAACCGTTAGATCGCAATCAGTTAAGAGCGCTGAGTCTGGGTTTAACTGTTGCCAAACCTCCCTTTGCCGCTCTCACAAATGTAGAAGCTGAGCTAAATGCGGTTGAAGAAATCTTAGGCGGGACTGAGTTAATTGATCAGGACTTTACCTTCTCGAACTTGCAAGCCAAACTACGACGCAAAAATTTTCCCGTGGTTCACATGGCAACCCATGGCAAATTTGGTGTAGATTCCCAGAGTACATTTATACTGGGTTATGATCAACAAATTAGTATTGAACAACTCGACAATCTCTTGCGTTCTCGCGGTCGTCGAGAAGCGGTCAAACTGCTCACCTTGAGTGCTTGCCAAACCGCGACAGGCAACAATCGTTCCGCGTTAGGAATTGCGGGTGTCGCTGTTCGAGCGGGTGTTGAGAGTGCTTTAGCGACGTTGTGGTATATCAATGATGAAGCGACCGTACCACTAATTGCCGAATTTTATCGCCAACTGCGCCAACCGGATATCACCCGGGCAGAAGCGTTAAGACAGGCACAACTTAAGATGATTTCTAATGTCAATTATAATCATCCAGGGATTTGGTCGCCGTTTATTCTGATTGGCAATTGGCGTTAGTTATTTGTTCATAGTTGATGGTTCATGGTTCCTCAAAAGAGGGAGTAGGGGTATTTGGTATATCCCTACTCCCGATATTGTGCTACTGTTCACGCTCTACCCGCTTTCCCTTCAATTTGGCAGACTGAATTAGACAGCTATGGTCTTTTAGCAACATCCAGCCGTTCTTGTTGCGTGACTTGAGTCAAGCCAACTTGCTCAAGCAGAGCCAGAAAATCATCGTTGATGCCTAGCTCATTAGAATTCGCGGTTTGAACGTTGGACATCGCGGCTAAGGCATCGTACCAAAGCCCAGTCTCAGCATAACTCCAAGCGCGATCGCGCCACACCTGTGTTGGTACATTGTTCTTAGCAGGAGTTGACAGCCGTTGGGTTTCTAAAGCGGCTGGTGTGGATACCCGCTCAATCCAGCTAATAAATACGGGATTAGCCGACGGACGCTTGGTATTACAAACCAGAGTGACTGACCATTTGTAGGTTCGTCCAGTTTGCAATTCTGGACGATCTTTGGGCACTTGCAACTGTATCATCCCGGCTTGGGGAGAGTCTATCTGTTTCTCAAACAGCGGTTTCGCCACTCCGGGTTCTACTAAAGCAAACCGCATAGGTACAGAGACAGGCTGTGATAAGTGCCAGAAAAAGGTAGGATGACCTGATATCGTTTGTCCAGCATACTCCTCGGATGGGATCAACAATGTGACTAAATCGTTGGTTAACGATTGGCGACAGCCGCGTGAACCCGAGCCTATTGTCCGCCGTGGGTTACTTGCCACGGGTGGTATATATTGTTTAGACGAACGATGGGTTGACGTTTTGTTTAACTCTGCGTTGGCAGGTAGATCGTTCCAAATCGAAGTCAGAATTTCTAAATTCTTCGACGACGAAAAAATCCGTGGTTCAGGTAGGTCGAAAAAGCCGAACATTTGCAGGGAAACAATTGAAGCTGTCCCGGCAATGATCGTTACTATTTTTTGCCGAGTGGTGTTCATGAGATTAATTCCTTCGTTTCATAAGGGTCTTTTACAAAGGTTTGAGATGTGATGCACCTACTCTAGCTGGTGAAGAATTTTGCCTGAAACATTTTGGACTCAATAGCGCTATTGGCTGGCAAAATCTAAATCATTATACATGGCATTTTGAACAACTACAGCAAAATTTGATAAACGGCGGTTAACTGTTCGCGCCCTTTGAGTCTCACCTGACCAATTTGTTTCGTGGGGAATTGATTGTGTAGATGCTGGTATGTTTCGTCATTGATTAAAATCCGGCAAATTCCTCCATCGAGCGTTTTATCGTAACTTTCTAATCGAGCCGCTACATTTACGCTATCTCCTAGGGTGGTGTAGTCAAGCCGTTGAGCATTCCCCAAGCTACCTGTGACGACATCTCCGGTGGCAATTCCCACACGCATTGCTGTCTGCGGATAGCCTTGACGTTGCCATTCTTGATTTAGGGTTTGCAGTTTTTGTGCCATGGATAATGCACAGTTTACCGCCGCGATCGCATCCTGGTCAATTTCCTCAGATGTCGTGCGTTTAATCGGCACACCAAACACAGCCATAACTGCATCTCCGATAAACTTATCCACAACACCGCCATGATCTAGCACCGTTCCCGCCATGGCATCCATATATTGGTTCAGCCAAGCCATCAGCACTTCCGAACTCATATTTTCTGCTACTGTACTAAACCCTTTCAGGTCTGAGAACAGAACCGTGGCAGTCATCTTCTGACCACGTAGACGTCCTTCTTTGAGAAGTTGTTCGCGATCGCGCCAAATTGCTTCGGCGATTTGCTTCGTTACATGGCGACCGAATAAATTCATAACGGTGTGTCGCTCTTCACGCTCGAAGTTGGCGATGTACCCTGTCGTTGCTGTAGCGGCACCCAATAACGCCAAAGCTGTGGGAATCACAGGAATCCACCAACTGCTGATGATAAAGGCTAAGTAGCTGCTCCCGACCAGACCGAAAAGTGCGAACAAAAGGCTGATTACTGTCCAACGTGGCAATAATTTAGCCAAACCTCCAGCATCTCGTAAAACCCAACACAGGGTTGCACCCGTCAAAGACCAGAGGAAAATCCAGATCCCTTCGATTGGTTCCGACCAAGTTTTTAGTCCAGAACGCCCCTCTAGGGCTGAACTCAGCAAGTGACTAATCATGTTAGCCTGAACTTCTATCCCAGGTGTGCGCTCTTGGGTGGCAATTTTATCACCACTGTAGGGGGTATAGAAGAAATCATTCAGGCTAGTTGCCGTTGCCCCAATTAAAACGAGGCGATCGCGCATTAAGTCTGGTGGTATCCGGTCTTCGAGTACCTCTGTCAATGACACCCTGGGAAAGGTACGAGCCGAACCCTTATAGTTTAACAAAATCTGGTATCCCCCGTCATCAGCACTCACATAACCACCGTCATTTGCTGAAAAAGGTTGAAACGTCCCCTTTCCTAAATGAATCATTAGGGGATTCGTTTGGGAGGGTTGAGATATGATTTCTTGCTCTGCTAAATACATCAACGCCAGTCTCATCCCAAAAGAGACGGTGACTTGATCGTTTTCAACCATATAAAGCAATGATCGACGCAGCTTACCATCCGCATCAATCACCACGTTATTAAACCCAACTTGTTCGCGTTGATCTAGCACGGGTGCGGGAGCCACACTAGCGCTAGGATCGTGCTGATTAATTTTTTCTATCCCGATTAAATTGGGAGTTGTTTCAAAAACATTGACTAATTCGTCATGACCGGGCAAAACCGGTAAATCTCGATACAGGTCAAGACCAATCACTCTCGGGTTTTGCGCTTTAATTTTTTTGAGGAGTTCAGCCAGGACAGCATCAGGAATGGGCCACTGTCCGACCTTTTTAAGATCCGCCTCACTAATTCCCACGATTAAAATTCGCTCATCCACAGGTTCTTGGGGACGCCAGCGAAAATATTGGTCAAGAGCTGCCCATTCCCAAGTCTGTAAAAAGCCGAGCAGCCGCAATAGGATAACAAGTCCAGCCACACCAGGAGCAACCGTCCAGACGCCTCGCCCTGCCCAAATTTTTTGTCTAAGGTCTTTCCACATCTTATTTTTTTTTTAGCGCTACTTGATGGTTAGAAAGCTAGATCTCTCTCCTTACTTTACTTTATTCAAGGGCGAAGTAATTGGAACCGAAAAACTGGGTTAGAAGGAATAAATTATTACAAAAACTTTAAATTTGCGCTTTCTGGAATACCATTTTTGGAAAATTATCCCTGATCAAGGCGCATCGCTATCATTGGTGTCAACTTAAGCTGAAAGCAATATTCCAGACGTGGCATGGCACGTCTGAAAGCCGGGGTGTAGGGGCGGGTTTTACCGATAACATTTTTTCACAAACCGATAATTTGACTAAACGCGCCCCCACTCAGGGAGCC